>PBKH01000031.1 GCA_002721375.1 Verrucomicrobiales bacterium | reverse complement strand
TGATTGTGTGCTTTTCATTCATCGAACCAATGTAGGGACCCTGCCGGGAGGAAGAATGTTGTGTAACATTGTCATCGGAAAAAACCGGAATGGAGCAATGGGAAGATTTGATATTTGCTTCAACAGGGAATACTACAGATTCGAGGACATTATGCATCATCAGGATCTTATTTCAGAATCGCTCTGAATGGGTTTTTTCCCACAGATGGAGCACATAAAAAAGAAATGGAATTCTTGCACAAATTTGCACAGTTANNTTTCGNTTTNTTTCGCNANTCTTCGTTTTAGANTTTTNGNGTNNTNCGAATTAGGACGTTGTCGTTGAGTCGTTTANGCGAANCAACGCGAAGGTTTNCGAAGGGGTTTCAGCGGCTTCGAGTCCCGTAGGGGTCGCCANCTCANTTCCTCTTTCTGATTCGCAAAAATCCTGTAAAAAGGAAATTTACTTCAACTTTTGTTTCAGTTCCTCTGGCCAATTAAAAACGAAGTTTATCTTGTTTGCCTTGCTTCCNGGAACCTCCTTGAGAACCAAGAACTTATCACCTGATTTACTCGGCTTATAAGCAGACAANGTCTCTTGTTTTACAAATTCCATACTAAAAAGGACTTCCGGAATGCCCTGAGGATTGCCGCTTTCCGGATCAATCTTTAACGCAAGGAGATCGCTGCCATTTCTAAAGAACAGTTCCGTTCCATCACTACCCCAAACAGGCTCCTCGCCTCCCGTTCCTGTTAGTTGTCGTTTGGTCCCCTTCGGATTCAAAGTTTGTGCAATGTAAATCTGATCGCTGCCATTCTCATCAGATTGGAAAGCCACATGCCTGCCATTTGGAGAAATTGAAGCTGCCGACTCCGTGTAGGTCGTGTTAGAAATCGGCAGGATTTTTTTGTCGTTCTGTACATCGAGCAAATAAACATCCTCTTTTTGCCGGGATGCGCCCGGGGGAATTTCTACAAACACAATATAACCCCCATCATCGCTGATGGAAGGTCTTGTCTTGTCCTTTTCTGTCGTGAGCAGAGGACTTGATGTTTGACTATCGAAATCATATTTATACAGATCAAAGGGCGCTGTATCACTCACATATAAAATTGAATTTTCACCACTAAACCAAACGGGGTCAAAATGACTGCTCTTTTTGTGTGTCAGCCTCTTTTTTATCCCCGTTTCAAAATCATAACTCCATATGTCCTGATTGTTTGAATTATCGATAGTATATGCGAGTTTTTTGTCATCCGGGGAAAGATCAAAAGAGAAATATTTTTCAGATTCAAAAGGGAGCATCTCTTCGGTTCCATCACGATGCACCCAAACCAGATTGTATAATCGCGCGCTTTCAGAATCCTTAATATAAACCAACGTTCCATTTTCAGAAATTGAAAAACAGGAAGAGCCGGTTTTTGGATTGACAAGGATATCATCTAAAACTGGCTTTGGTGTGCCCAATACCTGGCGACTGGTGCTGTCAAAGGTGACCGCCATCAGATTATCGTCCCTGATAAAGACCAGATGTCCTGAATTTATATATCTTCCAAATATTGCGTTTTCAATAAGAGTAACCTGCTCATCTCCATTAATAGAACAAAGTTTAATACTGCTTTTGTCCAACTCGGCAAGAAATGAGGTGAAGATCACGTGTTTTGCATCCGGCATTAACTGTGGCCAAAAATGCGCAAACTCACGGTCACCCTGTTCCGGCGCACTATCATCAAGCGTTGTCAGTTTTTTTTCATTGCGGTTTAACCTGTCCAAAAATGAAAGGCCTGCAGCATATCCTGTTGAAATTATAGCGAACCCATCACCTGAAGCTACGCCGTTAGCACTTTGGTCAGTGATCTTTTCGATGGTATTGTCAATAATGGATACCGCCTTTAAGCCTTCCTTATCGTTGAAATAAAGCCTTTCAGATCGAGATGAAAAAACCGGGTTTTCGGCGCCAACGGTGTTGGGTATTTGCCGCCACGAAGCAACACCAGCTTGCCGAAGATAAATATTACTTTGACCATTTCTAACAGCAACCATAGCCACCTTCTGACCGTCAGGTGAGATCGCTATTGAGCAGCCGTTTTGCACTGTTGATATTTCAAGGTCTGATTCCAGTATTTCAACCATACTAAACGGCACACCGGAACTCCTGATTGCACCATCCTGAGAAATGGACACTGTTTGAGTACTTAGAAAAAAACCGATCAAAAACGCCAACAAGCACAGTGAGAAGACTCCAACAATCGACTTGGTTCTCTTGGTGGGGTTCAGCAATAATTGAAAGAGAGGATTTGGCCTCTTTGTTTTTGGTATTATTACAGGCTTTATTAGCGAATCATTGGTTTGAACGCCCAATCGATTCAGCGATCTGCAGAGATTCTCAGATAAGCCTTCCGTGTCACAATCGAACACCTCCAAATGCTGAATGCCTGCGAGTTGATACTGAAGTTTTCGGGGGATCTTAGTAGGCTCAAGATAAACTGGAAGGATTTGCTTTTTATTCTCTGAAGCCAGCATCACCTCCTTGACCACATTATCTGAACAAATGGAGTTCTGTGAGAGCATCACCACCATGGCCTTGCAGTTGTTTATCGCATCCACAATTTCCTCGGACCAAAGTGTGGCTGCATCAATTTTACCCTCATCAACCCAGACGGAAACCCCGGTGCCGCGTAAGATGTCAACAAAAGGCATGACCTTCTCCCGGTCAAACCTAGCGTAGCTAATGAAAACCTCTTCGGGCATGAAGAGGGAATATTAACCAGCGGTCAGTTTTTCACAAGGTTGTGCAGCTGCCTTCAGAGTTGTTCAAGTATTTGGTAAAAGATGAATTTCTGCTTCCAAAAAATCCGCCAAAAGAACAATCAATCTATTCTTGGATCCTGATTCGGTAGAACTGTTCTTTAAGTTAGAAGTCTATGCTCTCAACGAATCTCACCCTCTCGCCTGAACCCTAAGGGATTTAGTCGTGTACCAATTGATCATATCATGTGAGCTTTCAAGCCTGTAAATTCTTCCCTCCTCTGCAAGTAAGCTAAAAGCAAAAGGTTCACTATCGAACCCGAATAAAACAGATCTTGCAGGCGGCACAGAATTGAGCCTGATAAATAACCCTTCACCATTATTGCTACCTTATGCAGCGTTAATCCCCAAAGTCACCATCGCCGTATCGCTGAAGTTATACCAGTCGGTAACCTCGTAACTAAAACCATCAGATCCTGTATATCCTGCATCAACCACGTATGTAAGTAATGCACTTATTTTATATGAACATGTTCAGTCACAGAGAGCCGAGATTGGGCTTAACCTCTTTCCCTGAGCTAATACTCGTAGGATAGACCGCTTTCTGTGCATCAAGTTGCTTTACCATCTCAGTCGCCAAAGATAACGCCAATTTCGGTTGTTTGCCGACCATGTTAGTTTTCTCAAACGGATCAAGCTTAAGGTTGTATAACTCCCATTTATCAGATGCGTAATTATAAATGATTTTCCAGTTTTTTCGCCGGTAGGTAGAAAACAGCGTGTCGCGATGCTTATGCGGGAAATGGGTTAGAAACTCCTGCGGGCGATGAGTCCCTTCCGTTGCGATGAAGTACGGACTGATATCGAAACCGTCAATCACGACGTCTTTAGAAATCTTCGCCCCCGCGATTTTCAGTATGGTGGGCATCAAATCTACACAGGTGACCACATCGTGCGTCACCGACTGTGCCGGGATGGCAAGTTTCTTCTGCATCGGGTGGTGAGGATCGGGTTTGGCCCACGAAACGATGAGAGGCACTCTCATGCCACCCTCATACCGCGAACCCTTTTTGTCTCTGTAAGGGGCGTTTGTAGACCAGGCGCTGCCATTGTCGGAAAAGAATATGACGAGGGTCTCTTCTGCCACACCGAGTTCAGAGAGTTTTTGAATCATATCTCCGAGAGATTTATCCATACCTTCGACGAGGGTAGCGAAAGCGAGACCCTGCCCATCCAATGTGGGATAGTTCTTGATGAAGCGTGCGTCAGGATACAGCCAAGGCGCGTGTACCGCGTAGTGACTCATGTAGGCGAAGAACGAATTCCCTCTATTCACAGTTTCTTCTATCGCTTGGTTCATCTCAATGGTGATTGCCTCGGTCAGAAAGACATCGGTGCCATGGTATTTCTCCAGACCAGGAACATCCCAGACATGTTTCCCTGTGCGATGATTGGCCGAATAATTGTATTTCCCCCAGTAACTGCCGGGGCCACCGCCACCGAAACCCGCTATGTTGACATCAAATCCGAGGTTCGTCGGATCGCCGGAAGGCGTGTCGTCTGGCCCAAAGTGCGCCTTGCCCGCAAAGAGGGTACGGTACCCGGCTTGCTGCATGAGGCGAGGCAGCAAAGGAAGAGAGCGGTCGAGACCGGTTATACGCCAGTCAACAGGACTCCTGATTGCGCTCGTTTTGACCAAGCCGGTGTCTATCGATGATTGCTTAGGATGAGTCCATGTAGTGACACGGTGTCTGGGAGCCGTCTGACCGGTCATCAAACTAATGCGCGTTGGAGAACAGACCGAGTAGGAATAAGCGTTTGTAAAAATCCGACCACTCTCAGCGAGTTTCCCCATATTGGGCGTACGGAAAAGATCATTTAACTCTATTTTTTGCGCCCCCCCATCCTTATATAAGAAGGGTACGGAGGTATCCCCGACACCCATATCGTCGACTAGAAAGAAGAGGATATTTGGTCGTTTATCGCCCCACAAAGCCGTGCTTGTGAGCAAGAACATAATCATTACTATTCTCCTCATTAAATTACTTCCAATATTTTCAAAACTTTTAACCAGAACAAAAAGAGGCTAAGAGTTTGTCTTTATTCTGAGAGGTCTTTTAGGCGTATTTTTCGGAATTTCACCCAGCCTGAGTGCCCCTCAGCCCCATAAGTCTGAAATGCAATGTAGCCCGGTTTAAGGAGATAGTGCTCGGGGTTTTCATCTGTAAAATCGACAATCTGTTTCTTGTTAAGCCAGACTTGAATTCTGTTATCTACGATCAGTATCCGCAGTCCATTCCACTTGAGAGGAATTCTGATTTTGTCGTCTTCATCGCCTTTGGCCAGCCAATCGTTTAGATACAACCCAACCGGTTCACCAGCTACACCACGACCGATATTCACCTGATACGCGCGGCCAGTTTTTCTGTCCTTGGGTTTACGCAAGTAAACCCCGCTGTTGTATTTGCCGTGCTCGTCTATTTTGAAATCAAGCTGCAACTCAAAGTTTTTGTATTTTCTTTTCGTTTGAAGATAGCCCCAACGCTTCGAATCTCCGTTCTGAGCACCAGTGAGAATGCCCTTATTTACAGTCCATTTGGCCATACCAATTGACTCCCAGCCTTCAAGAGAATCCACAGTCAAAAGATTTTTAAACTCGGCCCTTGCCGTGAGGCTCACTGAAGCGGTTAGGCAAAAACAAAAGATTAAGATTATCTTTTTTATGTTCAGCAGTGAATCATTTCTCGAGATAAGGTGTTCATTCGCTGCATTTACTACGGCACCATCTTCCAGTTGGTTTATGTCAACAAACTGGAGGGTGATACGATTCATTTCTGCCTAGGANGGACTCGTTTTGGCCCTGGTAGTGGGCTTTTTAGATCGGGTCGCTGCAGGGCAGATACTGGCGGGCATGAAGTACTGAGTCAAGGTGAGCACGATAGCTCTGGGTAGGATCGGAAANTGAGGATAATGGAGTCTCCGCGGGTTTCGTAGCGCAAGGGAGGGGGGTGTAAGCATGAAGACGGTTTCGAAAATTCGTTCAGCCATAGTATTTCATCACTTGGCCTTGGACTTGTAGCCAAAAAGACGTTTTTTCTTTATTGTTTGGGAAACTTTTTGGGGCAGACATTTTTCCCAGCCAGCTTGACCTTTACGAATTTTACTTAGGACTTCCCTCGAGAAAATAGAGAGATACTTATAAGTGTAATTATCGATGCTGACAATATGCTTGTTAGCAATTAGGTGAGCATAGAGGTGCCGAATTCGTTGTGAAACCGTAAGCGTTTCAACAGAAACTAGTTCATCTTTGTCTAGTAGCGGATAGACGTACATCTTTAGGTCGTTTTTGAATAATCGCCCGAATGCCTCAAGAATGCCGCCATCGAGCTTTGTGTAATATTTCTCGTCGAAAATCTCGCGCAGAGTCGGAATCCCCATCACAAGGCCGATCGGCTTCTGAGTATGCCGAAAAAGGAAAGATGCCAGACGGAAGTGGGTGTCATAATTAGAGATTAAAACCGGATAGCCTAGAGTTCCGAGCAAATCGGCTCGATCAAGAAAATCTTGATAGTTGATTCGGCCCTGCCGGTTAAGGTTNCGTAATGTCATCTCAAGGATGACAAGTGGTTTTTCACGCTTTTTTTTGGATTCGTCACGGAATTGTTCCAGAGCACGCTCGAGCATGTCGATCGAAACTCGAGTAACTGGTCGGAAACTGCCGCGCTCAACGAGCACCGATCGTTTATAAAATAACTCCGAGGGCTGCACGACGTCTCCGTTGGCCTTGAACATTGCGGCCTCAGAAAGCCCGTGCTGGACGAGTTGAAGGCTCATCAATCGATTGTCTACACTCTCGAAAGCTGGTCCATTGAATCGGATCATATCTATCTCGATCCGCTCTGCGGACAACCCGTCCATAAGTGAAAGGATAATCGTCTCCGGTTTCTGGGAAAGCAGCATAGCACCATAAACAAGATTTACACCAATAATTCCTAGAGCCTCCTGCTGCTGAACGTTTTCCTTATCTAGCATTCTAAGATGAAGAATGATCTCAGATGGTTCCTCCATGGGCTTATGCTGAAAGCTAATACCCATCCAGCCGTGTGATTCGCCCTCCCCTCGGTAACTTCTTGCCTTGACTGTATTCGCGAAACTAAAAAATCGGGTGTTGCGGCCGCGCTCGGGAGTAAGCCGCTTAACGAGCAATTCGAACTCCCTCCGAACCATGGTCTCGAGCCTTGGCATGCTCACATAACGTTGCGCCTTTCCGTAGATAACATCGNTAATAGTCATGTCGTATGCCGACATAGTCTTAGCGATAGTGCCTGATGCTCCCCCAACCTTGAAAAACCAGCGAGCCACCTCCTGCCCAGCGCCGATCTCCGAGAAAGTGCCATATAGCTCCTGGGCCAAGTTAATGACTAGGGCTTTTTGTCGTATAGGGGGTCGTGTTTTTTCTGGCATANGCTATNAGGGNAAAATNATAGCGGATCTCATNTAAAAAATCACGATCCCAGTAAAGNTTNTTTCTTCATTAACTCGCAGAGGCCTATTATTTCAAAAGTGGCCTTAAGAGTGAATGAGGTCTGCTTTTCATAAAATTCTAGAAAAGATAAAAACTGGATATGAATCATTGGAAAATTAAGAGCCTTAANGACTACAAAGCGAAATTCTCTGCTTTGTATTTCGTTTTCATTCTCAACATTAACGTAATGGGAGACGGCGATAAGATTTAATTTATCAAAGTCACNGCATACACCTCCGCGTTTTCAAGATGTATTCTTAATCTATATCGACCTTTTGGGAGATGGCTTACTGATTCGTCCTTCCATACTGATTTNTTTCGAAGAGAATCGGTCTTAATAGGAATTGAATCGGCCTTGGTAAANCCCTCTATTCTNTANCCAGAATCACCAAGGATTTCAACGCGAATTGACCCATTNGAAGCATCCCCNTTTACTTCAATTCNTTTTATCCTATCAAGAGTCAGGGATTTNAGAGTTATTTGCCCAAATCTCTTACGAGGNCTGATTCCCGCAAATCTGTTTCTGGGCATTTCTGCAAAACCAATTCCAGATATTTGCCTGCTATCTGAAGAATTCCATGGTTTACCGTAAGCCCCATAATAAAATCTGAACACATCGTTTAAGTATACGGGCGTTGCATTGCTCCAAATTAAACTGGCATCATAAAGACTCTTGTTATCAAGAGGTGGAATAAACCAATTGTTTCTAAACGGTCGCTTCCAATCGTATCCATCTCTACTTAACGCAAGTTCTATCGGCATGTTACCTGTTCCTCCGGAATCCATGACCTGCAACATCGAGAAATACAAATCATTGTAATAAAATGCCGGACCGCTATGAAGCTGCACCCCATCACTCCCGCCTCCCCCGGCGGTTCTGTCTGTTTCCGCTACATCATTAATNCCGTCAAATTCATCAGGNCAAATAATTAGCCTTGGCCTGGTCCAATCCATGAAATTTTTGCTTTCTGTTCTTACGACAGCTCTTTTCCAGTGCATGTCACCCTTGGGCCCATCAAGCCAGGTTTTTGCATACACAGCATAAACCTGTCTATTCTGATCCCAAATCAAATCAATTACATCACTGACAGANACTGGTTTTCCCTGAGCATTTTTTTGTTTTAAGTCTGTNACAAGTGGAGGTTGGATGTAATCTCCATAGGAGCCTTTTANGACTGGGTTGTCTGGATACTTTTTCCAATGAATNCCNTTNGAGGAATAAGCAATGCACATGCCCGGAAATTTTAAACCTTTAGTTATATCCTGTTCCCAAAAAGCAGATTTGTATCTTTTATTAGGATCAGAATCGTTTCTATCATAAATTACCGAAGCCCCATAACCATTCTTGAATAGAATGTTGTTTTTTGAGGAACCATTAAATTCCACCAATCCAAGTTCAGGCTTTATCCATTTAATTCCATCAGCGGATTCTGCATAGCATANATAACAGCCGGATCTTCCCGGCCAAGCCTGATACCATAGTTTGTATTTTNCGCTTTCNGGATCCTTATAGACACTACAATAAGCCACTGTTGTCTCCCACGGCTTATCAGCAGCTATAATCGGTTTTTCGGAAAACCTCTTCAAAGGAATTAGTTTTCTAACTGTTCCTGCACTGTATAATATATGGTGATCGTCCACCATCAAAATCGTAGTTTTAGCCGGTTTATTTACATCATCAACACCGCTTACATTGCATACAGNAAGCAACTGGAGGANATACAATAATCTAATGGTTTTTTTCATGAATTATCTAAAAAGTCGGAAATGATAGCTTGATACAGGTNTGGTTCCAAAAGAAATGAATCATGTCCCTTTTCCGAATGAATCTTATGCATCGTGGAATTTAACCCGTTCGATTTCAGGTAAAGATGTAACTCCCTTTGTTCATTCGGATAAAAGCAAACATCCGAATCAATCGAAATAATTAGCGCCTTAAAACACTCTNCTAGCGCTCCAATATTTTTGCTTTTATCGTCTATGNTATGCTTTTGCCATGCATTCAAAATTCGCAGATACGAATTCGCATCGAATCTTTTTGAGAATTTTTTTGCTTGGTGATTGAAGTAGGATTCAATTTGATGGGTTGCTGTGTAACCCGATGGGTTATCCTCCTGAACCATATTTCGTTTCGCCCGATCGGTCATCGTTTCTAGCGAAACATATGTTTTATGCCCAATCATTCGAGCCAACTCAAGACCTACTAGAGGTGGTTCATCGTCCTCGTAATCTCCATTTACAAACAGGGGGTCATTTTCAATAGCCCTNACCTGTTCAAAATTGTGAATGATCTGAAGTGGTTGTAATTTTAGACCTGAAGCAACGGATACTAGCCTCATTGTTCTACCCGGGAAAAGAAGCATGGTTGTCAGCGCCAGAAGCCCTCCCAGTGAAGCGCCAACAACTGCGTGCAGTTCCTTAATCCCGAGAGAATCAATGAGTTTCATTTGGGATCGCACCACGTCCTCCATCGTAATCCATGGAAATGAACTCATGTATTTCTCATCTGAATTTGGTCTTCTGGAGGAAGGTCCGGTAGAGCCATAGCACCCACCAATGTAGTTTGCACAAATTATGAAGTATCTAGATGTATCGATGACTTTCTCATCACCNATAAAACCGTCCCACCAACCTGTTTTACATTCATCGNTCCACNATGGATCAACTGATNGGCTAACCGATTCGCGGTATCCGGCAGCATGCTGGCTACCACTTAATGCATGAAAAATAAGAATGACATTATCCTTATTTTCGCTTAACTGACCATAGGTTTCGTAGGCCAATATGCCATGATCAAGGCATTGACCATTTGAAAGTTCAAATGGCTCGTCTGGAGAGGCAAATTGAAATGTTCCATGGAAATCATTCAATCCGCCGGAATCTGGATGCGGGATCATTAATACCGGACAAATCCGAAACAAAAACTCCCAGCTTAAGCCAGGGCCTGATCCAGATCCGCCAAAATATCCTCAATGTTTTCTATTCCAACGCTAAGACGCACNAGTTCGGGAGTAATTCCTCCATCGCGCTGCTGTTCCTCATTAAGTTGAGAGTGNGTTGTTGAAGCGGGATGAATNGCCANACTCTTTGCATCACCCACATTAGCNAAGTGGGAGAAAAGTTCCAATTTATTGATGAACTTTTCACCTGCTTCGCGCCCGCCTTCAATTCCAAACACCACCATGGAACCACCTTTACCCTTGAGATATTTATCGTTGAGTTCATTCATCGGATCCCCTTTCAGCCCTGGGAAACGAACCCAATTAACTGAATCGTGANTCTGTANATGTTCGGCAACTTTAAGGGCATTTTCACAATGCCTGTCCATGCGCAGCGGAAGGGTTTCAATGCCCTGAAGGAACATCCAGGAATTATCGGGAGAAATNCAGGCACCCAAATTTCTCAGCGGAACGGTTCGCATTCTGAGAATGTATGCGAGCGGCGCAAGCATCTCGGGCANATCGTGCCCCCATCTCAACCCGTGATAGGAAGTGTCGGGCTCGTCATATAAAGGATGCTTTCCTGAACCCCAATTGAAGCGCCCACTGTCGATTACAATTCCNCCAATTCCTGAACCATGNCCCCCAAACCATTTTGTCAAGGAATGCACTATNATATCGCANCCATGGGCAAGTGGCTGGGTTAAATATGGAGTTGAGAANGTNGCATCCACGATGACCGGTATGNCATTCGCCTTGGCAATTGCGGAAACCTTATCNAGATCTGTTATCTCCAGAGCCGGATTNGAAACTGTTTCACAAAACACTGCTCGAGTCTTGTCATCTATGGCATTCGCGAAAGCTTCAGGNTCATTGGAGTCAACGAACTTAACATTTATGCCGAGCTTGGGCAGGATATCGTTAAACTGTGTGTAGGTTCCTCCGTAAAGATTACGAGCACTAACAATATTGTCGCCCGCCTGTGCCAGATTAATAATTGAATAAAAAACTCCGCTTGTGCCCGATGCCAAACTCAAACCGGCCATTTCGTGGGCTCCTTCAAGCAATGCCACTCGTTTTTCGAGCACATCGTTTGTCGGATTCATCAATCGGGAATAAATATTTCCTAGTTCCTGAAGCGCAAATAGTTTTGCTGCATGCTCAGTATTGTTGAACTTGTATGATGATGTTCGATAGACAGGAACAGCTCTTGAGAGCGTCGTTGGCTCTACATTATAGCCACCGTGTAAACAGGTTGTTTCGAATTTCATTGATTTGAAGAACAGTTAAAGTGCTCTTAAAGAGAAATTTGAGACTTTGGGATTTAATTTCAATGAATTTAAGCAATTGAGCATTTTTTTTTAAATTAAAATTGCCAATTTTCATCAGTCCTTATGGGTTTTGAACTAAGACTGGGGCACATAAAAAGGATATTTTAAGTGGCCAATTTGGGCTTTCACTGCACCGATTAAGCGGACAAGGTGTCCGCGCGGATTCTTGCCATGAGTGCAGAGGTGTTCATCAGCTATGCCGCAAGGGATAGAGAACGAGTTCTAGGTCTTGTTGAGAGACTGAGGGAAGCCGGTGTAACTGTTTGGATTGATCAAGCGGGCATTGATGTCTCCACGATGTGGAGTCAGGAAATTGTCAGCGCGATCAAGGGCTGCAAGGTNATGTTGCTCTCCATATCGCCTCACTCGACTGAGTCCGAGAATGTTGTAAAGGANCTTGCACTGGCTTCAGAGCGTAAAAAACCAATCATCCCCGTCTATCTTGAGGCTGCTGAGATTCCGGAAACCATGGAGTACCAGTTGGCCGGTATTCAAAGGGTTGAGTACTTCATGGAGAACGAGGATATCGCATTCAAGGCCATGCTTCGTTCACTGGTTAAAAGAGGGNTTCAGGTTGACGAAGAGACATCTGGGGCGAATCAGAATCTAAGAGAAGAATCTGCATTGGCACCTCACAGCCATGAACCCCAAGAAAAACTTGTTTCTCCGAGAAGAAAGACCGGAATTTTAATTCCAATATTGCTGCTGACAATTGTCGGCCTTGTTTTAGCCATGCTTTTCCAGTCTGGCATTGAAAATAATAATTCAGAAGAGCAGACTTCTCATTCGCAGAACAGTGAACCCCTTCAAGGAAACGAAGAAAAAAACAGCATTGCAATTGTTCCCTTCCGAAATATTGGACCTAAAAGTAAAAATAACTTTTTAGCAGAGGGCATGCACGAGGAAATCAATGCAATGCTTTCAATGGCCCCGAACCTTATGGTCAAGGATGGATCAAGATTCAAAGATCAAATCAACGATGTTAAGACAGTTGGTCAATCGCTAGAAGTGCAGTCAATTCTTACGGGAAGCGTCATGCAATCTAACGGCCAATTGCGTGTTATCGTTAAGCTTGTCGACGCCAAAACCGAAGCCAATCTTTGGACAAAGACATTCGACAAAAAAGAAGGTGATTTTTTTGCCATTCAGAGAGAAATCGCACAAAGCGTTGCAGAAGGGCTGTCCATTAATCTTGATAGTGAATACAAGACCCTAATTGCCGAACGCCAAACCGAAAATCTGGAAGCGTATAATTTGTATCTCGAAGCTCGATTACTTTGGAACAGTCGCAATAAGGAGAAGATGTATCAGGCGATCGAAAAATATGAACTTGCCCTCGTAAAAGACCCCCAGTTTGCGTTGGGTCATGTTGGAATTGCAGAATGTTACAACATGATTGGAGGATATGGCTTCTCTCCACCTTCCATAGCTTATTCAAAAGCCAAAAGAGCATTGGAGCAGGCATTAAAGATTAACGAAAATATTTCTGAAGTCCATTCCAGTCTGGGTTGGTATTATTATGCTTATGAATACGATTTTGATAACGCTGAAAAATCTTTACTTAAAGCATTAAGCTTGAATCCAAGCAGCCCAGAGGCAAACAGATGGTATGCTCAGGTGAGATCAATAAGATTCAAACCAGAGTCATTGAATGAAATAAAAAAAGCCATAAAAATCGAACCAAAGTCTGCGATTACAAGATTTGTCCAAACCAGAATACTAACTGCATTCGGCAAACTGGATGAAGCCATGGATGCTGCNGAAAAGGTGAAGGAATTTGATCCCCAATACATAATGTGGCCNTATAGCAGGATCGAGGTTCTATATCTTCAGGGAAAATATGAAGAGGCACTTTCCTTGTCTGAAGAGGCTATAAATAAATTTAATGACCCACTGTATTTCGGGATCAAGGGTTTCATACTAGGGGAACTAAACAGAAAGAANGAGGCTATTTCAGTGATTGGGACATTAGAAAAAATGTCCTCGGAAAGAAACATAAGAAATCAATTTATATTCATGATTTACTATTCAATCGGAGATTATGAAAAAGCACTAAATTCCCTCAAGGAGAGCATTGAGAAAAAACAATGGAACACCTTTGTATTCGATCCGAGACTTTATTGGACTAAACTGCACNATAACGATAAATTCAAAAAAATATTTCTTGATCTTGGCGTGCCGTTGAAACCCTTGTAATCATGGTAATTTTTTGATTTGTGCCTTGCGAATATCTTGCACAGTTTTGCACAGTTAAATTTCGTTTTATTTCACGACTCTTCGGTTTTAAGCTTTTTACGCCTTACAAATTAGAACGTTGTCGTTTAGGCGAATCAACCTGAAGGTTTTCACCACAAGAAATTCAATATAAAGCCCATGAAAAGGGAGCTAGTAGAAAAGCTTAACTTCGTCTACTATCATCGTTTTCTCCACTTAATAATGCGATTCAAACTTCAATTCTTACTTACATTAAGTTTTCTTTCGATCGTGACGTTTGCCCAAGCTGATGTCCTCTGGCCGGGGTGGCTTGGCGCGAAACGTAACGGCTGGGTTTCCTATTTTAATCCACCAAAAAAATGGCCTCAGCAGTTGACGGCAGTTTGGAGAGTGCCTGTTGGCGATGGATACGGATCACCAGTTGTAAAAGATGGGTTAATTTATCTTCATACGCGGGAAAAAGATGATGAGGTAGTTTGGTGTCTCGATCTCAAAACGGGAAAAACCAAGTGGCGGAATTACTATCCGGTTCCATTCAAAATGGGTGGAGGTGGCGAGCCTCACGGCAAGGGTCCGAAGGCCAATCCGATCCTCGCTCAAGATCGATTCTTCACCATGGGTATCACGGGTATCCTAACTGCCTGGGATGCCCGGACAGGCAGCCGGATTTGGGTCGTCGACCATCGGTCCAAGTTTGGCAAACGCCCTCATCCATATTGGGGAGCAACCACATCCCCATTGGTTGTTGAGGACCGACTGTTCATTCATTTTGGCAATGATGACAAAGGGTTTCTTGTGGCACTTGATATTGACAGTGGCAATGAACTATGGCGGAACGGAAAGAATGGTGCCGCCTACTCCTCGCCGCTTTATGCTGAATTCGAAGGTGTGCGCCAAATCATCGAATGGAATCATGAGGATTTGCAGGGAGTTGAAATCCATTCAGGGAGACAACTCTGGAAGTATCACCTACCCCATCGCGGAACGAATCAAAACATGCCTACACCAACGGTCCATGACGGGCATGTGTTGGTGGGTGGGGAAAACCGCGGGCTACGGAGCATTCACCCGCACATAAAGAAAGATAAATGGATCGTTACCGAAAAGTGGCACCAAAAACGTGCCTCTCTCGACATGAGCACAGCGGTCATCAACCGAGGGCAACTTTATGGTATGACNCATCACGGCCTAGGACAACTGTTCTGCGTTGATACCAAAAACGGCAAAATTATTTGGCAAGGCACCGGTCGCGCAGGACAAAACGCAACATTTCTTTCCATACCTGGTTACATAGTAACTTTGCTCGACGATGGAGAGTTGCAAATTATAGAGGCAAAAGGAGCCGAATCAAAAAAAATCGCGGAATACAATGTAGCCGATCGCCCTACTTGGGCTGCACCGGTTTTACTGAAAGAGGGAATCCTGATTAAAGATCGTCAGGAGTTAATCCGCTGGTCTTTTACTTCTAAAGAATAAATTTTTTTATAGCCAAAAAAAACTCAAGGACCTTGAAAATTTAAACTGAACAANAAACCATAAATGATTTTATGGCATGCAACCATCCTGACTAGACGAGTGCGTGCGCTGATTGCCTTAGGACTGTGTGCTGTCCCGTACATGCAAGGCACCCTCCATATCACGGAATTCCTGGCTAACAATGACGGCTCTCGACTGGATAGTGATGGTCACGCCTCGGACTGGATCGAGATCTTCAATTCCGGACCCGATACCGTTGACATTGGTGGCTATTACCTCACCGACGATAAAAGGGCATTAACCCAGTGGCGTTTTCCCGCCGTTGAACTTCAGGCGAGTGGTTTTCTCATCGTCTACGCATCCGGAAAAAACAGGAACGCCGCCGACTCGGAATTACACACAAATTTCAACCTTTCAAAGGCTGGTGAATATCTTGCGCTGGTGGCTCGGGATGGCATCACTGTCATTGCAGAATTTGGAGNTCCGCAAAACCCTTTACCACCCCAGTTCGAAGATGTTTCGTATGGGCTAATGCAGACGGGCAATACAAAATCTGCCGTCATTATTCCAAGCGGAGCCTCCGCCAAAGCATTGGTGCCGAAGAACGGAGCACTCGACGCAACCTGGACAAGAACCGGCTTTAATGACTCCGACTGGAAAAAAGTTTCAANCGGTGTCGGCTACGATGAAAGCAGCACTTACGTCCCGGAATTTGGTGCGAACGGAAATCTCGGCAACAGCCTTAACAACGTCAACACGAGCCTTTATCTTCGCATACCTTTTGAACTGGCCAACTCCACCTCGATCTCCAAACTAAAACTGAAGATGAAATACGACGACGGCTTTGTCGCTTTCCTCAACGGCGTGCGCGTTGCCAGTGCTAATGCACCGGCCACAACAGTCTGGAACTCCGATGCCACTAGCAGCCACGCTGATGGAGATGCGACTACCCTCAAGTCATTTGACATTACGGCCCATGCTAAACTCTTAACCGACGGTGCCAATGTCCTAGCAATCCAAGGATTGAACACCAGCATAACGAGTTCGGACATGCTGATTTCTCCAGAATTAGATGCGGTGCGAATCACTAAATCTACAATCGGAGAACCTGGTTTTTTGGGAATACCCTCGCCGGGGGCTTTCAATGGCGACACCTTTGACGGCTTTGTAAGTGATACAAAATTNAGTGTTAATCGCGGTTTTTTCGATTCACCTTTCGATGTCAAAATTACCACCGAAACTATGGATGCCGAAATTCGCTATACCATAGATGGTACTGCTCCCGCCAAGAACCGGGGGCAAATCTACACCGGTCCGATTAAGATCAGCGGCACAACAATCATCCGTGCCATGGCCCACAGAGCGGGCTTCAAGCCGACCAACATAGACACCCACACATACTTGTTCCCAGCGGATGTTGTGGACCAACCGAAAATGCGAACCTCCATCACAAAGTCGGGAGTATACGGCCCTAAGATGATTGCTTCGTTAAAAGCAGTGCCGACAATCTCGCTAGTCACCCAAAATACAGGATTCCTAAACGAGAGCCGTACAAACATAAGAGAAGAATACCAGAGCTCGATCGAGATGATCTTCCCCGATGGAACCACCGGCTTCCAAGAAAACGGAGGGTTAAGCAACTACGGTGGACGCTACACAAACTTTCGTAAAAAGAGTTTCCGTGTCGCTTTTCGCTCCAAGTTTGGAGCGACCAAGTTGAGATACCCTATCTTTGACGGCTTTGAATATAGCCACTACCCACCAGCAGANGCTTTTGACGTAATCAACCTACGAAGCGGTTCGCATGACATGTCGAGTCGAGGTGCTTATATGTCGAATCGCTTCACCGACGACTCAATGCTCGACATGGGCAACATTGCCCCGCACGGNCGTTTCGTGCATCTCTACTTAAACGGCAAATACTGGGGACAATATCACCTGCGAGANAGATGGAGTGCTGACATGGCCTCGAGTTACTTCGGCGGCTCGAAGAATGATTACGAAGCGGTCAACGCCAACGACAATTTCCGTAACGACGAGGATGTGTACGACGGNNACGGGAAGTTCTGGAATGAAACCAAACGCCTTCTGTCCGGGCCAAATCCCTTCGTTAATGCGGCCGATCACATCGATATCGCCAACATTGTTGACTTTATGTTGCTGTGGGTAAGTGGCAACTCAGAGAGCGAATTTCGAGCATTCGGCTCTGAGTCTCGTGGAATTCCGTTCAAGTTTATGATCAAAGACGCCGATGGCTTCCTTCGCAGCCCCGGACACTCGGTCAACCATGCGGGCCCCTACAGTGTAATGAATGAAATGCGTACTGGTTGGGCTGGAGTCCGACAGCCTGAAGGCAACCCAGACTACGGTACCTTTCTAGCCGACCGCATCCACAAACATTTCTTCAACAACGGAGCTCTGACATCCGANCGGAACATTGAACGCTTGAAACGGCGAGTCGACGAAGCTCGACTCGGATTTATCTCTGAAGCCGCGCGTTGGGGCAACCGCTTTCGAGAACCGCCGTCTTGGGAAGCGTATCAAAACAACCTCATTAACAATCACTTCCCTAGCCTGACAAAAAACATGATCNNTCGCTTTACTTCAGCCGGCATGTACCCAGAAATGNTCGCACCGGTCTTNAGTAAACACGGTGGNTCATTGTCGTCGGACTTACCGGTGACGATGGCAACCGATGCCAATACCATCTATTACACAATTGATGGCAGCGATCCCCGACTGCCTGGCGGAAAACCGAACCCGAATGCCATGACTGCTTCCTTCGAAGTTAATCCTAGCGCCACTCCCGTTAATTACATTTCTACTGGGCACACTTGGAAATATCTTGATGATGGCTCCGATCAAGGTACCGCCTGGAGATCGCCAAACTTTGATGATTCGGATTGGCAGACAGGGTCGTCCGAGTTCGGGTACGGCAGTGATGGTGAAGGTTCAGGACAAATTATCGACTTCGGCCCTGACTCCACTGCGAAACACCCAACCACCTATTTTCGCACCACTGTCAAAATCCCAGATCCGTCGTTATTCTTCCAATTGCGAGTCAAATACGATGATGGAATCGCCATCTACATAAACGGCGAAGATAAACTCCGCCAAAACCTCTCTACTTCGGCAACCTATAACAGCTATGCCAACGGTACCGTCAGTGACGAAGCCGATTGGAAAGACTTCACTTTGCCNCGCACTGAGCTTGTGCCTGGATTGATAGCTTACTGGCCTTTCGACAGTTCTTCTCAGATTGAGAACGGCAAGGTCGTTGACTTGGTTGCAGGAATTACAGGTGAAGTACTTGGCAGTACGACTGCCACCAAAGGCCAATTGAACGGTGCAGTTGATTTTGGTAAAGCTCCAGCATTTAATTGGATTTCAGTTACAGCGGAACAAAAAGAGAGGTGGCTCAAGCCAGCATCGGATGCCAATGTAATGAGTGTTTCACTTTGGCAGAAGCTTCATACCAGAGTCCCTTCATCAACTTTTTGGTTCGGAGCAGCAAGTGCCCCAGGTGGCCAACGTAATTTCCAGGCCCACATTCCATGGGGAGGTGGAGATATTTACTTCGACACAGGTGGTTGCTGTGGAGGTGGAGACACTCGAATCAACAAGGATTCAGACATTGACTACATGGAATGGCATCACTTTGTGTTCATTAAAAACAAAGATAAAAAGAGCATCTGGATTGATGGTGAACTCTTTCATGAGGGTGAAAACACCTCTCCACTGTTTGACGACTGGACTAATCTTGGCATCGGTTCCAATCCAGCCGGGAACAGTAATCTCGCGGGTATTATAGATGATTTTGGAGTTTGGGCACGGGCAATAACCCCAGATGAAATTGGNACCATTTACAATGATGGCAGCGGAAGTCCCCTAATGACTAATGTGCTTTCAGCAGGCATCAACACCATCGCGGTCGAGATTCACCAAGCCAGCGGGAGCAGCTCCGACATCCGCTTTGACATGATGCTCCGCGAAGAGACCAGCAGAGTCGGAGGCGACAATGTTTCGAACCCGGTCTTTTTTAATGAACCGTCAACCCTAAAGGCTCGTGCATTCAACACCGACAATAAAAATTGGAGTGCCCTGACCGAGGCGTTCTTCTCCCCCGAGGGTGCCAAAGCGAACGCCTCCAACCTGGTCGTCTCCGAGTTGCATTATAACCCGGCAAATCCAGACATAGCCGCCGAGATCGCGGCAAGTCGTGACCGCGATGATTTTGAATTTATGGAGCTGTATAACATCAGCAACAGATCAATCGACCTGACCGGCGTCCGCTTTGAGAAAGGTATCAACTTCGCGTTCCCAGATCATACTGCCCTGAAGGCTGGCAAACGCCTACTACTCATTCGAAACCAATCAGCCTTCGAGGCCCGGTATGGCCCCATCGAAGGAATTCAGTCATTCGAATACACCGGCCAGTTGAGCAACGGTGGAGAACGACTAACCCTTACCGGGAAAGACCCCGATCCAATTCACGACTTTATCTATGACGACCGCTCTCCTTGGCCAAGCAAGGCGGATGGCAGCGGTTCGAGTCTTATTTTAATCAACCCAACTGACGGCCCACCACACAACCAGCCCGGCAGTTGGACGACAAGCCGTCGCTTTGGCGGAACACCCGGAGTAGTCGAGCCAGCGGCACTCAACTACGCATCATGGGCCAACTTAAACGGAATCCAAGGCGAACTAAACGACGACTCAGACAACGACGGTCTAAGCAACTTTTGGGAATTCCTATTCGGTTCCAAGCCGGGTCAAGCCAACGACGCCCCTGAATTCTCGCTCAGAATCCGACAAGTAGACGTCGATGGCCAAGCCGGCGACTATCTGTTTCTCAACTTTCAAAGGAACCTCTATGCCGAGGCATCTCTCACTTTAGAGGTGTCCCTCGACCTTATCCATTGGACTACAGATCCGACCATGATTAAGCCGATGACCGAAATCAATAATGGGAACGGCACTGCGACGGTTACTTACCGCTTCGCCCATCCCGTTGGCAAAGGAAAACAACGGGCCTTTTTCCGACTGCGAGGCCAATAGATGAAAAGCCGTGCGGCTGTCGGGGTAATTGGCTATAGTAGGTCATGCGCTTCTTCGATCTTCGGCCGCCGCTTAACCAAGCGGCTCTTCTTTCTGCCGTGCTTGGACTGTTCGCTTTCAGCACAGCGATGGCCACTGAGGATCTGCCCTCCACTGAACCACTGGACGCCAAAAATCTGGCCAAACGAATCCGCGAATCAATTGTAGTTCTAACCCAGTTTGGCCGGGATAATCAAGAGGAAGGCGTCGGCACCGGCTTTGTGATTTCCAGTGACGGNCTTATCGCCACAAGCCTCCATGTAGTAGGCGAAGGGCGACCGGTGCGTGTGCGCATGGCTAACGGCGAGTCAGCGGAAGTGACTTCCATTCATGCTTGGGATCGCACACTCGACCTGGCCGTGCTTCGCATTGACCAGACTGGCATTCCTGCTCTGCCGCTTGGAGACTCTGACACGCTCGAGCAAGGTGCCCCAGTGGTGGCCATGGGCACGCCGCACGGACTTGAATTCAGTTTCGTACAGGGAGTCGTCTCGGCGCGACGCGACTTTGAAGGTGTAGGAATGATTCAACTGGCCGTCCCGATTGAGCCAGGCAACAGCGGTGGACCGATGCTTGACCTTCACGGCCGGGTTCACGGTGTTATCACCATGAAGTCCCTAGTCACAGATAACCTCGGATTTGCACTTCCTTCAAACCTGCTAAAGCCACTTCTGAATAAGCCCAACCCAGTGCCAATTGAACGATGGATCACCATCGGCCGGCTCGACCCCATTTCATGGATCACCGTATTCGGCGGACATTGGCGACAAAAAGGCGGGAAGATTCATGTGACTCATCCGGGTGATAGTTTCGGCGGCCGGGCCTTGTGCCTATCAAACCATGCCGTACCAGAGACGCCGTTCGAACTGTCAGTAGAAGTGAAACTCGGGGATGAATCCGGAGCTGCCGGCTTGGTATGGGCCGCCGATGGCGGTAATAAACATTACGGCTTTTATCCCACCGCCGGACAAATGCGGCTGACTCGTTTCGACGGGGCGAACGTTTTCTCGTGGACCATCTTGGAGCAGCAACATACCCACCACTACATGCCAGGAGACTGGAACACTCTCAAGCTCCGCCATGAAGGAAACCGCTTTTACTGCCATATCAACGGCCATTTGGTGTTCGAGTCAACCGACCGCAAACTCAAGGGAGGCAAGGTTGGCCTAGCAAAATTCCGCGACACCGTGGCCACATTCCGCAATTTTCGGCTAGGGCAACCGGTTATCGACGAAGCGACACCTATTGACGGGCAACTTGGCAAAACACTGCTTGATGAGGCACAGGCCAACGACAGCCCGTTCAGCGAGCCAACCCTTNCAGAGATACGCAAANACCCCGTCATAGCTCGACNACACTTGGAACAAGAAGCCAAAAGGCTGGAGGAACTGGCCAAACGGCTTCGGTTATCCTCGGCTCGGCTACACCGAAGGTTGGTGCGCGACCAGTTGAAAGCGTTATTCGAAAAGGAGGATGAGACTAACCTCTTTCGAGCTACACTCTTGCTCTCCAAGCTCGATGATCCCGAGGTCGACATATTCCACTACGAGAAACAATTGAAAANCATGGCGACGGAAGTTAAGACACGGTTCGCCAATGGGGAAAGCGAACCCTCNAAGTTGAAGAAGGTGATCTCTTATCTGTTCGAGGAGAACGGTTATCACGGTAGCCGTCAAGACTACTACAATCGGGCCAACAGCTATATGAATCGTGTGCTGGATGACCGAGAGGGACTACCCATCACGCTGTCGGTACTGGTCATGGAACTGGCCGCCGCGTGCGGAATCGACGATGTGGTCGGCGTTGGAGCACCCGGACATTTCATTGTCAGGCATTTACACNGCGACACCGAACAGTTCATCGACCCATTCGATAGCGGCCATTATCTGACCCGAGCGGAAGCCGAAAACATGGTACGTGCCAACACCGGGCGCTCTCTCATGCCAGACGATCTAGCAANGTCAACTGATCTTGAGATCGTACTGCGTATGATACGTAANCTGATGGGTGCCGTACCAGAAAACAGCTCGCCGACGGAGCTTTTGCGTTACACCGAAACTGTGGTAGCGCTTCAACCTGAATCCGCATTTGACCGATGGAGTCGAGCCGTGCTGCTCATTCAAAACCGACAATATGATCCGGCAAAAAAGGATCTCGAATGGCTACTNNAGACCAAGCCCATCGGANTTGACCTGGAGCGAGTGTTGCAATTGTACCAGNCCCTCCAGTNANGTGTTTCTCCCCNNACATNTTAAGCCTTAAGTTCTCCCTTGGANAGTGATTGATNCAGTNAAANNTAANCTTATCAGAATGNNAAAACTGGACNAATTGATCGACCGGTACGAGGCCTTTCATCNGGACAAAACGAACAGGCTNATCCACTTCGTCTGCGTACCCCTGATCGCNCTAAGTCTGCTCGGAATACTATGGANCATCAAGATCCCNACCAAGTTCGGNGACGAGTTTTCNTTCACNCTCAACGCCGGGNNAATCTTCATCGGCCTNGTCTCGNTTTATTACCTNTTTCTCTCGCTCGGGAGCTTGCTCGGGATGCTTTNCTTCGGCCTAGCNGCTAGCGTGTTGTGCATCAGTGTCGAAGCGAGTCCATTACCTCTATTTGGAACATCATTGGGGCTGTTTGTATTAGCATGGACCGGGCAGTTTATAGGGCACGGCATTGAGGGAAAAAAACCGGCATTCACCGAAGACATCCAGTTTTTGCTGGTAAGCCCGGCCTGGCTGCTCGACGCACTCTACAAAAAGCCGGCGGCAACGGTTTTGGCAGCATTACTAGTTTGCAGCGGGACGTTAGGCTTGGCCGATCGATTGTTTACAATGAAGCCAACGATCGATTTCTCTGACGAGCTTGACCAAGCGGCAAAGTATGACGTGCAGATTGTCCGCGACGAATGGAACATCCCACATATCCTCGGCAAGACGGATGCGGATACAGCACACGGCTTGGCCTACGCGAATGCCGAGGACGACTTCGAGACTATCCAGGAGGTGCTCCTCGCCGTACGCGGCATGCTTGCCTCAGTCAGAGGGCTTGAGGCAGCACCAAACGATTACTACGTACATCTGGTTCAGATTTGGGATAGCTTGGAAGAACAATACGCCAAACTCGATCCAGATTCTCAGGCCATCTGTGAAGCATACTCAATCGGGCTAAACCTTTACGCTAGCCAACATCCAGAAAAACTGAAACGCAACCTTTGGCCAACCAAACCTCATGACATAGTAGCCGGCTTCATTCATAAACTCCCAATGATGTTCGGCTTACATAAAGATCTGGCACGACTAATGGCCAAAACCGACAAGCCCGCGTCCACGGCAAGTGTGTTGAATCCTGATAATCTCCCAGTCGGCTCGAACTTTATTGCTGTCGGGCCAGATCGCTCTTCCGATGGGGCAACGCGTGTCTGCATCAACTCGCACCAGCCATGGGTTGGCCCGGTGAGTTGGTATGAGGCGCATCTCATTAGTGAAGGGGGACAGAATATCTACGGAGGACTGTTCCCCGGTTCACCGGTCATCCTCCTCGGGCACAATGAAGATATCGCTTGGGGTCATACAGTGAACCAACCTGATCTCGTTGATATTTTCGAACTCGAGATCAACCCAGAAAATGAAAACCAGTACAAAGTCGATGGTGAATGGCTAGAACTCGAACGGAGCTTGGCTCCACTCGTGATTCGGATTTGGCGTAACTTTCGATGGCAAGTTAACCGAGAAGTTCTCTACTCGATTTATGGGCCAGCGATGCGGATCAATGACCGAGTTTTCGCAATTCGTTACGCTGGTATTGATGAATTCCGGCAAGTCGAACAATGGTACCGCATGGGTCAATCAAAGAATCTCAACGAATTCAAGGATGCAATGCGCATCCATGCACTACCCATGTTCAACACTGCCTACGGCGACAGGGATGGAAATATTTTCTATTGCTATAACGCACTGCTTCCAGAACGCACCGATGGCCAGGACTGGAACGGAATAGTCCCTGGCAATAGCCGTGAAACCCTTTGGACCAAGTATCGGCCGTTTAGCGAACTTCCGATCGTCGAGAACCCAAAGTCCGGCTTCATTCAAAATTGCAACAGTGATCCATTCCAGACGACTCTCGGCAAGGATAATCCGGATGAGACGGTTTTTTCTGAAAATTACGGCATCGAAAAATGGATGACAAACCGNGCACTCCGGGCCATCGAACTGTACGGCGGTGACGACTCAATAACCCACGAGGAATTCTTACGCTACAAATACGACAAGATGTACTCAGAAAAATCCGAATTGCGCATACAAGTCAACGATTTCCTTAAGGCACAACCGGAAAGCAATGAACTAAAAAAAGAATTCAAACTGCTGAAGCAATGGAACGGTGAAACAAAAAAAGACAACCGCTCCGCTGCGCTTGTCATACTGACTTTTCGGCCAAGGTCAAATTCAAACAAGCTAAAAACCGAGCATCAACAAACGCTCGAACAACTAAAGAAAGCTTCAAAAGATCTCCAAAAACATTTTGGCCGGATCGATGTCGAATGGGGCAAGGTCAATCGCTTGGTTCGTGGTAACAAAAACCTTCCACTTGGAGGTGGACCCGACACGCTTCGTGCAATCTATGGCCGGCCACAAGAAAATGGCACGCTCGCAGGAATGGCCGGAGACTGCTTCTTCCAATTCGTTGAATGGGACAAGAAAGGCAAACTGCAAGCTTGGGCAATCAATCAGTTTGGCAGCAACCCAGGTAATCCCGACTCGCCGCACCACACCGATCAGGCAAATTTATTTGCTGAGGAAAGATTAAGAAAAGTACCTTTCACTCGAGAGGAAGTCCTCGCCAATGCCAAGCGCACCTATCGTCCCATCGATCTTTGATCAGTCATTTTCCTCCTCGGTGAAACGATTAGTTTTCAAACAGGTTGTGGCTTGGCCAAGTCGTCACGGCATCAGCAGCCTTGTGCACAAGCGGGTCGATTTTTGAGGATGGCTTTTTGCCATCGTTAGTGAGGTTGGTGTTAAACAAAACCGCCCAGCAGAGGCCATCGTGCCGTATCACAAGGATAGTTGATGTGCCAGAAAGCGAACCGGTGTGCCAACGGTTGGTTTTACCATTCTTCAGCGGGCGTACCGACCAACCACAGCCATAGTAAGTGTCATCCGGTTTACCCTTTTCGTCATTACCGAAGTGGCCTTTGGCCGGACGCTCAAGCATAACCTGAACGGTTTTCTTTTTCAAAATGCCGGACTGTTCGAATCGGTCCACCGCAGAACCGAATCGTACAAGATCGGTCGCCGAGGCGATCCAGCCGCCGAGCGAATCAAAACTCTCTATCGACCATGCACCGTAAGGCCAACTGACCTTCGAGCCGACAGCATCGCCGGTGACTGCAATTCCAAGCAAATCACCTTTCGGATAATAGCTCACCTCATTTTGAGCACGGTCGCGCTGAAGTGTCTTACCAAGACGCATAGACTCTATACCCAGCGGCTTGAGAAACTCATTCACCATATAGTCGCCGTAGACACGACCGGTCACCTGCTCAATCACACGACCGAGAAGGCAATAGCCGAGATTAGAGTAAACGTACCGTTCGCCCGGATCAAAGTCCAATTGCCAGCCCATCATGAATCGGATGACATCGTTCTGCGTTGCGGGTGGTGGCTTGCCAAGGACAGCGGCAATCTCAATCGCATGAAACAACGGGTCGATGGTCACTTTGCGATCCCAACCACCCTGATGCCGCATCAGATGGGCAATCGTCACTTGAGCAAGCCGGGGATCAACCGACGTACCATTGGCCAAGTGCGGCTGGTGCGGAATCAAGCCGAATACTGAGGTGTCGAGGCTAAGCTTCCCCTGCTCAATGAGTTGCAGCATCGCAACAGCAGTAAAAGGTTTGGAAATGCTGGCGATACGAAACAACGATTCAGGCTTAACCGGCTGCTTTTTTTCAACATTCGCATAACCAAAGCCACGCGCGTATAGCAAGCGCCCGTCCTTTGCCACCGCTAGGGACGCACCAGGTAGTTCGTTGTCGCGGACAAACGCTTCCATCAACTCGTCAAACGGCTCTAGTTCAGGAAATGTTTTTCCGGTGGAAAGAAAACCCAAACCGTCCTCGGCCAATACAATTGGCCAATAGGCAAAGAATAATACGCCTAAAAAAAGAAAATTACGGAAAAATAAATGCATCGGCTTGACGAAAAATGTGAACGACCTCAACAGTGTAGGCAATCCTGGATTCCGTTTGACAGTTGACGGCGCGAAAACATTTGCCAATGATCCGTTGGCCTTAAAGCCAAGGAATCGAACTAGAAATGACCGAAAACCACAAACCGAAACATGGCACCGCCGGTTTCACGCTGATTGANCTGCTGGTTGTGATTGCGATCATCGCAATTCTAGCCGGCCTGCTCTTGCCGGCTCTGGCCAAGGCTAAAGATAAAGCTACGGGCATTAAGTGCATGAGCAATGTAAAGCAGCTTGGGCTCGCATTGGTTCTCTACGAGCAAGATACAGAGGAAGTACCACGCTGCTGGCCGCCATTTAAACTCAGAGATAAAANGGGAAAACTAGTGGATCGCTTATGGTACCGAGTCATACAGCCTTACCTAGGTAAGGAAGCAAAGGTAATGGGTACTGGTGTGTTCATCTGCCCTTCTAGTATCAAGGGCGAGGAATACGGTGACTGGCGCGATGTGTACACATACGCCATGAACAAGAATTTTCAGGGCAACGTAGCATTCAAGATGTCACAGATTCAGTCCCCTTCAGAAACCATTTTTGCNGCTGATATTGATGGTTTCAACGCATGCCTTTACCCTGATGAGAACGACAACGGGGGTATAATACGAGGCGGCAACGTTCTCTACCGCCATAGTGGAGGAACAGAGAAAAGCTCCTTTTACAAGGGCGCCAGCAACCGCTCGAAGTTCGGCACAGCTAACTCAAACTACTTCGACGGCCACTCTGATGCGCTAAAGAAACGCGCCCCGGATGAACTCTTCCGACTCAAGAAGAAAAAATAGCAAACCTATGCCTCAAGGCTTTTTCTGACGGAAGAGGTCAGTCTTGATTTGCTTGGCATCTCGATAGCCGACATGCCCATCCAGATAGAGGATATTCGAACCGGTACTGTGACGCTCGGCAGCAATTCGGCGATCATTACTAAGACGCCTACCCTGTAAATCATAGGGTAAATGACTGGTTCGCCAAACGTCGTTGAGCGCGGTCTGTGGGTCACGAAATCCGGTGACAATCGGCCGCCAGGTATCGTTNTCATTGTCTAGCAAATAGGCCGAGCCAGATGGTTGCTGGAAAGCNGTAATCTTACTCATNCCAAGCTGTTCGTACCCAACCNTGTCTCGCGTGGATCTAAAATCCCACGCATTGATAACGTAAGTGATTACCTGTTTCTTGTTTGGTGTATCTTTGGGAATCGGATAACTTGGGCACTTGAAAATTCGAATATTGCGGTAATCCTTTTTTGTCCCTCCCTCGGGCACATATGGCATAAACTCTAACCACCATCGAGGGGCGTTCCCAGCAGTGCCACGTGGGATCATGTCATCATGCTCATCAGCAAACATTAGCATGGCAAGCCCCACTTGCTTTAGATCNTTAAAGCATACAGTGGACTGCCCCTTCTGCTTAGCCTTGGCCAGTGCCGGCAACAGCAACGAAGCAAGGATCGCGATGATTGCAATCACAACGAGAAGTTCAATCAACGTGAAAGCTCTATTTTTTTTCTGATGTGATTTCGTCATCATTCATTTGAGCTAATTATTTCTTTTCACGGAACAACTCAATGTCGATTAGCTTGGCATCTCGAAAGCCAGCATGGCCGTCCAGAAAGAGCATATTTGATCCCTTGGCACTGTGTCGCTTGGCAGCAACACGACGATCGTTACTTAGGCGTTTACCATTCGCCCCGTAAGGCAAATGGCTCGGATTCCATACATCATTTAAATCCGTCCTTGAATCCTGAAATCCGGTCACGATTGGGCGATTTATGCCGGGGTTTTCAATCCCATCCTCATTGTCCAGCAGATAGGCTGAATTGGAGGGTTGAGTGAAGTCGGTGATCTTGCTAAAGCCAATATGCTCATAGCCAATATTATCGCGCGCTGAACGAAACTTCCACGCATTAACGACATAGGTAATCACCTGCTTCCGGTTTGGAGTTCGCTTGGGCAGCGGATAGTTTGGACACATAAAAATTTTGATATTCCGGAAATCTTTCTCCGTACCGCCTTCTGGAATGTAAGGCATAAATACAAACCACCATCGCTTGTCATTGCCACGCGGTATCATGTCATCATTGTCATCTGCATGCATCAACATACCAAGCCCGACNTGTTTTAAGTTGTTCAGGCAAAGTGTCGCGCGCGCCTTATCCTTAGCCTTAGCCAACGCCGGCAACAGCATGGAAGCCAAAATGGCGATAATCGCAATCACCACCAGCAACTCTATTAGAGTAAAGCCGNCTTTGGATTTGAAATATGATTTCATGATAAAATAAACATGCTTCCTCGACTTTGGGAAAAACTTTTATTGGGTAGACCCTTGGTACCCCTTTCGATACCAAAAGCAAGCAAAGATTGACCAAAATTAATGGTCGCTTCCGGACAAGTTCTCGAGGATGCGCAAATGATTACCGATTCTCTCCCAGCGGGCGAGATGAGCACGCGGAACCTCTACGGAACGTAAATACGCAGAGTCCCGCTCGTACCCCCGCTTGGCCGTCTGATAATTAAGAGAGCCCAGCAGTAAATCCTCGTCGCCGTCGCCGTCAATGTCCCCCTTGGCCAAGCGACACCACCGTCCCTGCTCATATCCGGGCAAAGGCTGGCTCGCGAACTGTCCACCGTCACGCAGGTGCAGCATCGCCGCCTGTTGGGGATGGTTCCTGAAGTCAGCAAAATAGGAAACGCTGGCGATGTCTTGGTCGCCGTCATTCTCGGTGTCCAGCACCACGAAGTCCATCACACCATGCACGGGAATAAACTCTTTCTCTAATAGTTCATCCTCTAGCAGATCGTAAATACGGATGCCGTGATACTGCCTAGGATTGGAGCGAAACTCGGTAGTATCTCCGTTGGATAGTAATATNTTCACCGTGCCGTCGTCGTTAAAGTCGACCATCTCCATCGCGGTGAATCCCCAACCCGGCTGTTTCTTGATTAAGAAAGTCTGATCCACATCGCCGTTATCTGCCAACTTTAGCCGAAGCAGGCATTCGTGTTCCTGGGCTACAAGTACATACACCTCCGGCTTGCCGTCGGCGTCCGTATCAAGCACTCGACAGTCAATCCCACCGCTCATCGGCAGAACAAAGACAGGCTGACCCTCCCGATAAAGCGTAATCCGACCCTTGCTAATCCCGTATTCGCAAAGCACCGCGCAATCAACACCCGATTGGCGAAACGGCACGTAACGCGTCGGGCGATTCAACCCCCGGAGCAACGGNTGGTAGTCACCCAAGCCGGAGTCGGTAATGTATCCAACCTCGCCGGCTTCACTATCCAACGGGGCAAGCGTACCGTGACTGCAAACATACAACCGATCCCCGCTCAACTCGAAATCGCACGGCACCTTGNCGGCANCGAACGTGCGCACCTTGCGAAATGCCCGGTCAAAAACTAGCACCGCCCGACTCAACGCATCCCCAATGTAGACAAATTCGTTGGCATCGTGATAGATCGCGGTCACATCGAGCTTCTCAACCGTCGAGCGGTGACCAAAGACCGTGCTCAAGAGGGGTTTGGGGGGCGCTGCAAATTCGGGTTTCGGTCTACTATGCCTGAGATAGTAAGCCTTAATGGCTTCCCAACGAGTGAGGACAGCCGACTGAGTGGTAGCATCGTAATTCTTGATTTGNTCGATNCCGAGCAAATCCTCAAGATAAGGGAATGCTCCCTTCTCCCAATCNTCCAGATGCATGCTCTCCGGTGGAGGAAAAGCGTGGCACTTCGAGCACTCCCGCTTTGCCAAGCGCTCCGGACTATCTGCCCCGACGCCGGCAAGGCAAAAAACCATACCACAGAAAANTAAGACCTGCGCAAGCACTCTTGTACAAGAATGCGGTAACATCCGGCAGGGAGGAGACATTCNCTAGGAACAGNAATACAAGACAATAAATGCAAATCCTGCGNNAATAGAGATNAAAAAACATATTNANNAATNNNATTTNNTTTGANTCANANNCCTAAAATCAGTCGANANGTGACCAAAAGCCGTTGGCCANGCGCTCGGGCGTCTCAACGCCGCAAGCCCAAGTTTCAACTAACACCAATGTGGCAATAAAAATATAGTTGAGNTTTTGCACAAGCTGTGTANNNGTANGNNCTTCATGCGNGCCGTAANATTNGGGCAAGCAGANANCCGTNTGATATCTAATAATNTTGGCGCTTNCTAANNCAANNTANGNCANTCGNCNTCACAATTTNAGNCCCCAAATTGATCTTTATTAACCNGCCTCGNTTATTCCAAATCCAAAAAAATTTCTTTTCATGAAACAACTNATAAAACCAATCGGAATTCGGTCACACTTAGTGGCNGGATTTTTCTACNTACTTGCAGGAATTGCCGTAACAATTCAGGCACAAAACCCAAAGCTGATTGCATATTGGGATTTTGACAAANCTGGAAACNTTGTGGTGGACAAAGTGGCTGGAATCCGGGGAGAGGTTNNNGTGGACAAAGTGGCTGGAATCCGGGGAGAGGTTAAAGGCACCACCAAATTTGTCAAAGGACGCTCTGGAAACGCCGTTGATTTTGGCCAAGGTCGTCGTGGGAACTGGATAAGAATTTACGACAATAATAACCGTTGGCTGAAACCGGCTTCTGATGCCAACCAGCTAACCGTTTCCTTTTGGCAAAAACTTAATAAGCGAGTCTCTTCATCAAGTTTCTGGTTTGGAGCTAAAAGTGCACCAGCAGGGCAACGTAATGCACAAGCCCATGTTCCTTGGGGAGGTGGGGATATTTTTTGGGACACAGCCGGCTGCTGCGGAGGTGGAGATACCCGGATAAATAAAGGTTGGGGAGGAAACTACAGTGCATGGAATCATTTTGCCTTCGTTAAGAATGGAAATAAAAAGCAGATCTTCATCAATGGTGCGCTTCTTCATGAAGGGAACAACAGCAAGCGCCTTTTTGGCGACTGGACAGTAGCCGCGATTGGTTCAAACAACGGTGGCGCTGGAAATGTAGCGGGTATAATTGACGAATTCGCTGTTTATGCATCTGCTCTAAATGTTAGTCAGATTAAGACACTCGCAGGCGGCTCAAAGCCTAATCAACTTGCAGCTCCAATTGCTGTTGGTGGAGAAGTTCATTACACTGTCTATCAACTGTTATCCAAAGACTACAACACCATTCAAAAGGAAACTCGAAACGGAAAAGACAAGATTGTTATCACTGGCGTTTTCCCATCTGGTGACGAAGTTAAAGCTGGATTACTGGAGAGAGACTGGTGTGTAGAGCTACCCAAAGTCGAGTTAAAGAAACTGAAATTCGGCGGCGGGTCATTGTGCATTAACATAGATCAACAAACACTCACCGGTGAAGCCTCAGTCGAACCCGCCTTTTTGAAAGGCGGCTCGATTGCGGGAAGCTTCAAGGTGGGCAGGGAAGGATTAAGAGACATAGCTCTGGTCGCAGATGATTTGGGTATTCCGATTGGCACTACTCCCGCGATGCTCCAGAAAATCGGAGCCGCATTAAAAGATCTTCACAAAAACCCAGGTTGGTCAGTAACTGGTAATTTGGGAGTTTCCGTCGGTAAAAAGAAAATCGCAGATAAATGGCCGATATACGTCGACAGCTATGCCACTTGGCACAGCAATGGTTATTTGGAACTGTCCTCCGAACTGCAAGTGATTGGTATTACTACTGGAAAGGGACTATTGAGGTACACGCCGCCGGAGAGTAAATTTTATGCTGAAGCTTGGATGAGCATGTATTATGGGGCACTAGAAGGAACAGTAAAACTTAATGCACGTCCTAGTTATTTCAATGGTCACTTCGGCATGGTAGTAAAAATACCAAATTCAATTCCAATTATTGGAGGAATAAACTTCGGCGGAG
>PBKH01000030.1 GCA_002721375.1 Verrucomicrobiales bacterium | reverse complement strand
GGGTGGGAACATCAGCCAGAGGCGTGCGGTTTTACGCGAATTGGCTCCGGGCTTTCCTTTGCGAGCCGCCTTTTTTTTGGCTGCCATGATTATTGCTTAATAAAGTTAGCCTCCAGCAATAGCCGGGATAATGCTGATATCGTCGCCGTCCTTTAGTGGGGTTGCCTGATTATCTAGAAAGCGGATATCTTCCTCGTTGACGTAAACGTTGACGAATCTACGAACTTCACCGTCCTCGTCAACAAGCCTCTCCTTGATGCCGGGGAATTGACCCTCGAGATGATCAATAGCTGCGCCGACGGTTTCGGAGTTGACCTCAATGGTCTCTTGTTCGTTGGTGAGTTTCCGTAGCGGGGTGGGGATTCTTACTGTGACTGCCATGGAAAAAAGCGTTCTGTGTTATTTCGACTTGGGTTTGCCATCCTTCTCGATTAATTGCTCAAACTCGCGCAGGCTTGGTTTGATCCCGGCTGGTTTGCCGACGTGCCCTTGCACGGCATCGAGCGTTTTCAGGCCGTTGCCGGTGACGCAAAGCACAACCGAATCCTCGGCGGGAATCCGGCCCGAAGCAACCAGTTTCTTGGCTGTGCCGACCGTTACGCCGCCGGCTGTTTCGGTAAAGATACCCTCGCACTCGGCCAGAGCTGACATCGCCTCGCGAATTTCATCGTCAGTTACATCGTCGGAAGCACCACTGGTCTCCTTCATTACTTTCAAAGCATAAAAACCATCCGCCGGTGTGCCGATAGCGAGCGATTTGGCAATGGTGTCCGGTTTAACCGGCTTGAAGAAATCCATACCTTGCTTGAACGCGGCAGAAATCGGCGAACAGCCTGTGGCTTGGGCGCCGTGAACGACTGGTTTCGTGTCACTAGCTAGGTCTAGCCGGATCAATTCCTGATAACCCTTATGAATTTTCGTAAGGAGCGAGCCAGATGCCATCGGCACAACAGTGTGCTGTGGTAGTTTCCAGTCCAGTTGCTCGGCAATTTCATATGCCATGCTTTTTGAGCCTTCAGCGTAGTAGGGTCGCATGTTGACGTTGACAAACGCCCAACCGTACTTGCCGGCGATCTCGGCGCAGAGTCGGTTCACCTCGTCATAATGGCCACGGATTCCCACTACTCGTGCGCCGAAAATGAGCGAGTTCAGTATCTTTCCTTCCTCAAGGTCAGCCGGTATGAAGACAAACGCATCCAACCCGGCTGCGGCTGCATTTGCGGCGACGGAATTTGCGAGGTTGCCTGTGGAGGCGCAGGCGACGGTTTCGAAGCCCAACTCCTTCGAGCGGCTCAAAGCGACGCTCACGACGCGGTCCTTGAACGACAAAGTGGGATAATTGACTGCGTCATTTTTCACCCATGCTTCACGCACACCAAGCCACTTGGCCAAGCGGTTGGCTTTGATAAGCGGTGTGTAACCGACGCGTGTGCCCACCGTCGGTTCCTCTGCAACTGGCAACAATTCGCGAAAACGCCACATAGTCTGTGGCCGTTTGGCCAGTGCGGCCTTGGTCATCGACTTTCTAATTTTGTCGTAGTCGTAAGCTACCTCGAGCGGTCCAAAGTCGAACTCGCAGACATGGGTGGCTTCGAGCGGATATTCTCGCCCGCACTCGCGGCACTTAAGCGCCCGCATGAATCCTGCACTATTGCTCATTATTATTCTTGTTGCGAAAGGCGGGAGTGTTTGAGACAAAAAAGCCCCTTCCCGAAAGACGAGAAGGGGTGAAATTCTATTCAGCGATCTCGTCCCATTTTTCCCAGCGGTATACCGGGCTGGATTTGGCACCTTGTCATTGGCTTCGCGGGCCAACCGGTTGCCGTGGTGTCATCGGGCCAGATCCCTAAACCACTCTTAATGAGATTGCCACCTCAGTAGCAAAAAGGAATTAAGCGTAAATCAGGCCAATTAGTCAATCAAAATCCATTTTGTTGTTTTTTCCAGACCATTCCCTGCCAAATTGAATCCTCACCCAGACCCGTTCATGCATGTAGTAAATTGCCAATTTGGCTACAAACTCAAGCGCCCCGATCTGCAATGCTAGCCCCTGTTCGCCGGTGAGGCAAAAAGCAATTACCACCGTTGTCAAGGTAGCCAACAAGCGCCAAGTTATTCCTTTCAGGACACTTCGCATTGGGGATTCGGTTGTAAATTGAGCTACGTCAGTTTTCATATGTAAATCTGTTACGAACTCGAGCGCTTGGTCATAAGGCTCCCTTAAAGCAAAGTAAAACGCCTATACTCTACTAAGTCAATAGAGATTATGGTTGATTTTTACCTGTTTGTTTTGTCCTTGTTCTTAGGGCGTTTTACCGCTTGTTTTGGTTGGTGTATTGTCGCCTCTTTTTTGCAATCGGTTGGCTGGGGATAGCCACATTGGGTGCGTCAGCAGCTGAACCGACTGCGGCCAAAAGGGATCTTCCCCGTTTGAAGCCAACAGAGCCAGCGGATGCGCTTGGCACCTTCACTCTTAAACCTGGGTTCCGTATTGAGTTGGCTGCCGCGGAGCCGTTGGTCGTAGATCCTGTGGCGATGGCTTTTGACGAGCATGGTCGGCTGTATGTGATTGAGATGATCGGCTATTCGGAGCATCGGAAGGATCGACTTGGTCAAGTGCGGCTCCTCGAGGATACAGATGGTGACGGGCAGTTTGACCGATCGAATGTTTATGCCCATGACTTGGCTTGGCCAACGGCTGTCGTTTGTTATGACGGCGGTATTTTCGTAGGGGTAACACCTGACATCCTCTATCTGAAGGATACAGATGGGGATCACATGGCTGATGAGCGGCGTGTAATATTTACTGGTTTCGGTAATGATGTAAGTAAATTGAACATGCAATCGCTCATGAACAGCTTTCGATGGGGGCTGGACAATCGTATCCATGGAACGGCCAGCGGCACACCGGGGAAGGTGCGTGTTGCTGACCGGCTGGAAACGGGTACAGTGTCGTTTGTGCGCGCCGACTTTTCTTTCGATCCGCGTATGCTCGACTTTCGCATTGAGAGCGGCGGTGCACAGCATGGGATGGATTTCGACTTTGCCGGCCGCAAGTTCGTTTGTAGCAATAGCCATCACATTCAGCAGGTGATGTACGAGGATCGCTATGCTAGCGGGAATCCTAACTTCATACTGCCATCGCCGTTGGTGGACATTCCGGTGGATGGAAGTGCTGCCACTGTTTTTCGCATGAGCCCAGACGAAATTTGGAGGGTGATACGGACGCGCTGGCGAGTCTCAGGACAGGTGCGCGGACCGGTAGAGGGCGGCGGGCGTCCGTCTGGCTATTTTACCGCGGCAACAGGTGTTACGATCTATGACGGACACACTTGGCCAGAGGGTTTTAGCGGCGATGTCTTTGTCGCTGATTGCGGTAGCAACCTGTTACATCGCAAAAAACTGTTGGGTGGACAGATCCAATTCAAAGCCGAGCGACCCGGTGACGAGAGGGACCGTGAGTTTCTCGCCTCGACGGATAACTGGTTTAGGCCTGTGCAGATGGAGGTTGGTCCGGACGGGGCTCTTTACATTGCCGATATGTACCGCGAGGTGATAGAGCATCCGTGGTCTCTGCCGCAAGGTATTAAGCAGCATATCGACCTCGATAGCGGCAACGACCGAGGTCGCATTTATCGAGTCGTTCCGGAAGCATTTGTCCAACCCAAGACACCTCCGCTTGGCCAACAGACTACGGCCGAGTTGGTTTTGATGTTGGATCATCCGAATGGATGGCATCGAAACACCGCTGCTCGTTTGCTATATGAGCGACAGGACACAGCGGCTGTCGAGCCTCTTCGCCTATTAGTGAGTCATGGTCAAACCGGGCATGGGCGTATGCATTCGCTGTATGTTCTGGCTGGCTTGGGTGCACTGAAACGTAGTGATCTGGTGAAGGCGACTGTCGATGCGTCACCGCTTGTACGGATGCATGCCATCCGTCTGGCCGAACAATTTCTGTCGCGCCATTCNGCTCGTTTCGTTNGATCAANAGCCGACAATTTGCCCCTTATGCAGAANCTTTTACGACTAGCTGATGACCTTGANCTAAATGTGCGTTATCAGCTTGCTTGGACGCTCGGCGAGGTGGAAATCCCGGGCAAGGTGAATGCTTTGGTCAATCTTTTTCGCCAAGCAGGTGATGATCTTTGGCAATTGGCAGCACTATTCAATGCTGCCACAGAAAGCCATGCGGAACTTATCGACCAATTGAAAAAGGATACAACTTTCGCGAATTCATCCCGTGGTGTTCTCATCATTCGAAACCTCGAAACAATGCGCGTCGGACGTTTAGCAAAGTTTTCCGTCAAATCAAAAAAAGCGGAGTACAGGCCGCAGGTTTTCAAGCCAACAGGCAAGGTTAATCCGGATCGCGAAAAGGTGGTTGATCAATACCTTCCGGCTTTGGCCAAGAATGGTGACGCGGCACTTGGGCGGGTGATATTTGAGCAGCGTTGCGCTGCCTGTCATCGGTTAGGCGGTGTCGGTCGGGAGATCGGGCCAGACCTGAAATCGGCCCGGGCCAACGGTCCGGAGAAGCTACTCGTCAGCCTTATTGACCCCAACAGGGAAGTTGCGCCCCAGTACATGCTGCACAAGTTTTATTCCGTGGAAGAACAGAAAACCATTATTGGGGCGATCAAATTCATGAGCGGCACGAGTATACTTATGAGTCTGCCGGATGGGAGCGAGCGCCAGATCCAGCGTTTACCTGCCGACCGAGTCGAGTCCCTCGGACTGTCTCTAATGCCTGCCGGCTTGGAGGCAGGGTTAAGTGCTAACCAGATGGCAGACCTCTTGGCATGGCTTCTTGAATCGGAATAAAACAAAGACAAAAAAAAGCAGCGCCGGTTGGGCGCTGCCTCGTTGTTGCACGAGAATGTGCCGACTCCGAACTTGGAGAGCCGCATTCCCTGGGTTTTTCCTCCTTGGAAATCAGGCGCCGGTGATCAACTGGAGAGCGGCCTGGGGCATCAGGTTTGCTTGGGTAAGCATGGAGGTTCCGCTCCGAACAAGAATGTTATACCGAGCAAACTCGGTGGTCTCCTCAGCAACGTCAATATCGAGAATCCGGCTGTTGGTGGTAGCTAGCTTCTCATTTAGCAGTCCAACTTGGCTACGTGTCACATCGAGTCGTTGAATATTCGCTCCAACCTTGGCTCGCATGTCCGCAAGATTTTGGATCGCTGTCTGAATATTGCTTAATGCTGCCGCGGCACTACTGGTTGTGTTAATTCCGGAGGTAGCACTATTGTATGCACGGGCTATGCCGATTGTCGCTGCCGCGGAATTCAGATCCAGCGCATTCATGGTGAACATGTTTGCGTCGCTATCTATAGTGACGTCATTGCCGGTGTCGAAAAACAACGATACGCCATTGAATTTCTTCGTTCCGATATCGCTGATAAAGTTCTGTAACTGGGTAAACTCGACCGAGTAATTCGAACGGTCTGTGTCCGTCTTGGTGACGTCCATAGCAAGAATGCTTAGTTCTCCCATTCGAGTTAGAGCATGCGTAACTTTCTGCATGAAGCCATCCTGCGTTTGAGAGAATGATACCGCGTTGGCTAGATTGATCATCGCGGCCGTGTTTCGGCTCATTTGTGCTGTGAATCGGCTGCTAACAGCAAGTCCTGCGGCGTCGTCCTGAGGCTGGACAATCCGTGAACCGGTGGAGAGCCGTGATAAGGATCGGGTTAGATTGAGCTGGTTCGTATCCAGCATGCGGGCGCCAGTCATGGCGGCCAGATTCGTATTAATTACCATGTCGACAAATCCATTTGTCGTTATTCAGTATTGGCATCCGTGCCACTGGTGAAAATTTATGATGGGTGATTCACAAACCCTTGAGGAACCGTTCCTCGTGCAACAAAATCATTGTCGGCAGTGGCCGGGTTTTCTTTAGGTATTTTTGTTTGTGTCGCTGGTTTGGCTCCTTGCGCTACTTAAGCAGCGATCGAAGGGTGGCAAGGTTGTCGGAATCTTCGTGCAGGTCTGGTGACTTGGGAGTTTCTAGACAGCCGGGAGTGTCGACAAATCTCGGATCGTTGACTACATGCGCGAACGCTTTTTTTCCGATGCGCCCGTGACCGATGTGGTCATGCCGGTCGACTCTGGAATTGAGATCCGACTTTGAATCGTTCAAGTGAAAAGCTAGAACCGACTCAAGGCCGATCATCTGTTCGACTTCGGCGATAGCAGAATCCCATCCCTTGGGAGTGCGGATGTCATATCCAGCAGCAAAAAAATGCGCTGTATCTAGACAAACACCAAGTCGCTCCGGTTGCTTAACACGTTCGAAAAGATCAGCAAGGTGTCGAATGCTGTGCCCCAGGCAGGTCCCTTGCCCAGCCGTGTTTTCTAGCGCGATCCGTACGGGTGATGATTTTGTAGCACGAAAAATTCTATCGAGGGCCTTGGCTACGCGTTTCAGGCCGAGATTCTCGCCTTGGCCAAGATGTGCGCCTGGATGGAGTACGAGAAAAGGCACGCCCAGTTTTGTTGCAAACTTGATCTCCTGAGTGAGCGAATCAATCGACTTGTCACGGTTGTCGCCGTCCGGTCCGGCGAGGTTAATGAGGTAGCCGGCATGGCCGAATACTGTCTGCATTTCGCCTTTGGCAAGCTCCGCTTGAAACCTCGTGGCGTCGGCTGTTTTCGGCGGCTTGCCAAACCATTGCATGTTGCTCTTGACGAAAATCTGCGTGCACTCGCAGTCGACAGAGCGCGCTCGTTCTATAGCCTTCCAGGCGCCACCAGCAACTGACATATGCGAACCGAGTTTCATTTTGCCCGCCCGGCTTGGCCAAGCGCGTGGGCATTTTGCGCGTCAAGGCATTCCTGGTAAAGCATCGAACGGACAGAGAGCGAATGCGCTTGGCCAAGCGGTAGGGAGTTCTTACCCTTGGCTGGCCGAGATGCTAAGGCATTTACTTTAAGCTAAAACCTCCCAGTATTTCATTCATGAGACCCATCACACACTACCTCAAGGCTAACGAGCAGAGGTTTATTGACGAGCTGGTCGAGTACCTGCGTTTCCCGAGTGTCTCGGCGCAGAGCGTGCACAAAAAGGATATGATTGCCTGTGCGCGTTGGCTGGCCGACCACGGCAAATCCATAGGGTTGAAAGCAAGAGTGCACAAGACTAACGGACACCCGATCGTCACGCTGGCTACACCGCGCAAGCTTAGCCGTATCAGGCCGCATTTTCTCGTCTACGGTCACTATGACGTCCAACCGCCTGAGCCGCTTGAGCTTTGGGACAGCCCACCATTCGATCCCCAGATTCGCGGGCGTAACCTCTATGCGCGTGGCGCAAGCGACAATAAGGGCCAACACTTCGCCCATATTAAGGCAGTCGAGGCCTACCTGAAGACCGGCACCGAACTGCCCTGCGACTTGACGTTCGTGGTCGAAGGCGAGGAGGAGGTCGGCGGCGAGGCGCTGGTTGATTTTCTCAAGCAAAACAAACGCCAACTCAAGTGCGATGGCGTTGTAGTTTCCGACACTGGTATGCCCGATCTGAAGCACCCGGCACTCACCTACGCCCTGCGTGGTGTGGCAGCGCTCGAGGTTCGGCTCGACGGTCCAGATCGCGATCTGCACTCCGGCATTTATGGCGGTTCGGTCGAGAACCCAGCGATGGCTTTGAGTAAACTGCTCGCGCAGTTGATCGACAAAAACGGCCGCATTACAGTGCCCGGTTTTTACGACGATGTTGCCAAGCTCAGCACATATGAGCGCAAACAGATGGCTCGCGTGCCATTCAGTNATGCTAAGTACAAAAAATTGCTCGGCGTTAAAGCCCTTTTTGGCGAGAAGGGGTTCACTCCCAACGAGCACCGTGCCGCTCGGCCGACATTTGAGATCAACGGCCTGACCAGTGGCTATCAGGGCGAGGGCAGTAAAACAATAGTGCCGAGTCATGCCAGCGCCAAGATCACCATGCGCTTGGTTCCGCATCAGGGCGCTGCAAAGATTCTTCGACTTGTGGCGCGTCACTTGAGGGCTCTTTGCCCGTCGACGATGCGCATGAAGTTGGAGCTAGGTCACGTTGCCGATCCCTACATTGTTTCGCCCACCGGTCGTCTGGCTAAGGCCGCGCTTAAGTCACTTAAGGCCGCCTTCGGTCACGAGCCGGTTCTGTTGCGCGAGGGAGGGTCGATTCCGATCGTGGAGCACTTTGCTCGCATCCTGAAAGTCGACACCTATCTGCTTGGCCTCGCATTGCCAGATGACAACCTGCATTCGCCAAATGAAAAGATGGATCTTGAGGTGTTTACGCGTGGTATCCAGATGAGTGCACACCTCTGGACCGATTTCGCTGAGGCGTAAGCATGGCTGAATCCCGGCTGATTCACGAAATTTATCTCAGCATACAGGGTGAAAGTACCTTCGCCAAGTTTGTGCCTTTTCCAGAAACGGCCAAAGACTTGGCCAAGCTGGAGAAACAACTCAACGCCGAAGGTCGAAGGCATAAGATCGGTGCAATTCTGGTCGAGCCGATTCAGGGTCGCGGTGGCACCAACATCCCCCCAAGCGGTTTCTTCAAGCTGCTCCGTAAAATTTGCGACAAACAAGGTGCACTGCTTATCTGCGATGAGGTGTACACAGTGTTTGGCCGCACCGGACACTGGTTTGCATCGGAACATTTTGACATCACGCCAGACGTAATTTGCCTTGGCAAGGCGTTGACAGGTGGGTTTCTACTCTCAACCTGTGCTGGTCGTGCGGATATAATGGATCGTGCCTGGCCGGACTCCAAGGGAGAGGCGATTCACACCAGTACGTTTCTTGGCCATCCGGTTGTTTGTGCAATGGCTCTTGCCTCACTCCGCGAGCTTGAGGCTAAAAAACTTATCTCACGAAGTGCGGAGATCGGGGAAATATTCCTCGTTCAGTTGCAATGTTTGGCCAAGCGGCTTGGTCAGTTGCGATGCCGGCCGCGTGGCCGAGGCCTGATGATCGCGTTAGAGCTATTCAACGACGACGGCACCCCGGCCGAGTCTATTGCAATGGCTGTAACTAAGCGGTTGCTCAAGGAGGGACTCATTATTTTGCCAGAGGGTGAATCGGCAAACATCCTTTCGATCACTCCACCGCTTACAATTGGCAAATCGCATATCGCGCGCTTTATCCGTATGCTTGGTCAGGCACTAGAGGACGCTTACCCATGAAGCTCTCCGAAATCAGGAACATCCTGCGTGAGGAGGACATCCAGTTGACCCGGTCGCTTGGCCAAAACTTTCTGCACGATCAGCATCAACTAAGAAAGATCATCACCCTAGCCAAACTAGACCACAACGATAGGATTCTCGAGGTTGGGCCCGGGTTGGGGCCGTTGACTGACTTGTTGCTGCAGTCTGCCGGCCATGTGACGGCTATCGAAAAGGATCGCAGGTTGGTCGAGCTGCTTGAGCGGCATTTCATGAATCGCGACAACTTCACCCTTCAGCACGCCGATGCACTACGGTTAGTACGAAAATTCGGTCATGATTGGTCGGAGCATAAGTTGGTGGCGAATCTGCCTTATTCCATTGCATCACCGCTGATCATCGACCTGGCTTGGGCAGATGACCGCCCGCGTACTATGGTTGTGACACTTCAACTAGAGGTTGTGCGCCGTCTCATGGCTGAACACGGATCAAAGCACTACGGTGTACTTACTTTGCTTACCGGCTTGCATTACCGTGTTGGGGAATGGTTCGAGATTCCGCGCGGTTCGTTCTTTCCGGAGCCTAACGTTGACTCAGGCTGCATTGAACTGCTCCGACGCGACAACTCACTGTTGACGCCTACCCAGCGTGGCGCGTATAAGCGTATCATCAAGCGCGGCTTTTCTGAGCGTCGTAAAAAGTTGATGAAACTCCTCAAGCACGACTGGCCAGCTGAAGTTGTAGAATCCGCATTCAATATGCTGGGTCTTAATGAGCAGGTTCGCGGTGAAAAAGTTTCGCTCGAGCAATTCGTTGAGCTGACCCAGCACCTAACCCAATCCGAATCGAATGAGTGAAGAAATATTTGATGTCGTCGATGCCAATGACCAGATCATCGATCAGCAACCACGCAGTGAGGTACACCGGCTAGGCCTCAAACATCGAGCCATTCATCTGCTTGTGTTTAATGGCAGAGGCGATCTGTTTCTCCAAAAACGTTCCATAAAAAAAGACTGCTTTCCTGACACATGGGACTCGTCCGCGAGCGGCCATGTTGATTCCGAAGAAAGCTACGACAGTTGTGCCTTGCGAGAACCTCGTGAGGAACTAGGGCTGGATTTAGAAACCGTACCGGAACGGTTGTTTAAACTCGATGCCTGTGAGGAAACAGGACAAGAATTCTGTTGGGTGTACCGGTTGGAGCACGAGGGGCCTTTTCAGCTCGACCCCGAAGAAATCTCCGAGGGTGGCTGGTTTACCCCCAATAAAATTGACGACTGGATCGTTACATCGCCAGAGGATTTTGCTCCGGCATTCCTTTTGATTTGGCGACGTCTTCAAACTGGGTGATAACGAATTTTACTTGCGGGTGATGGAGTTGCATGCGTGACTGCGTTAGGTTTTCACTGCAATCTCAAACAATGCAAACAGGCGACACATTTTTACTCTTCGACTGTCAGAAACGAACAGGAACAGACTTCACCTACTTCGTTCATTTGGCCAAGTGCTTGGCGTTAATCTTTGCAGTTTTAGGCTTTTCTTATTCAGCAAAGGCAGATTGGACTGAATTTCGCGGGCCGCTTGGAACAGGACACATCCCCGATGGGAATGAGCTGCCCAGCGAGTGGAGCGAATCCAAGAATGTCGACTGGAAGGTGACTTTGCCGGGTCGCGCTTGGTCATCTCCTGTCGTTTTCGGCGACGACATCTGGCTTACGACTGCTGATGAAAAAGGCCACAAACTGACCGCCATTGCCATTGACGCCAAGAGCGGTAAGATTGTTTTTGAAAAACAGCTCTTCTACGTTGAGAAGCCCCAGTACGCGCACAAGTTCAATACCTATGCTTCGCCGACGCCAGTCATTGAGGGGGAACATGTTTACCTGACATGGGGATCGCCTGGTACGGCTTGTCTTAACGCCAAAACGAGGAAGGTGCTCTGGAAGAGGAGCGACTTTGTTTGCGATCACTTTCGTGGGTCTGGCTCTTCACCGATCATTCACGGCGACCTTTTGATTTTAACATTTGACGGGGCCGACCATCAGTATATAGCGGCGCTTCACAAGCGCACTGGCAAGACGGTTTGGAGTACGGATCGTAGTGTTGACTTTCAGGACCTCGGTGCGGACGGCAAACCGTTTCGCGACGGCGATATGCGTAAAGGCTATTCAACCCCACTCGTTATCCGGCACGACGGTGTGACACAACTGATTAGTATCGGGGCGATGGCTTGCTATGCTTACGAGCCGGAAACCGGGAAGGAGATCTGGCGTGTTACGGAGAGAGCGCAGCATTCTGCCAGTACCCGGCCGGTGTTCGGGCATGGGCTGCTGTTCTATCCGACAGGCTTTGCGAAGGGTCAGTTGCTTGCTGTGGATCCTGGGGCCAAGGGCGAGTCGGCTGATACTCATATTAAGTGGCGGCTCAAACGTGGTGTATCCAACAAGCCATCCATTCTTTTGATCGAGGATCACATTTATATGATCGCCGACGGTGGAGTCGCTTCCTGTGTGGAAGCCAAGACTGGTAAGATCGCTTGGAGCGAACGCGTTGGAGGTAACTACTCCGCTTCGCCGGTGACCGATGGAAAACGCATCTTCTTCCTGAGTGAGGAGGGCAAAACCACTGTTGTCGCAGCCAGCCCGGAATACAGAGTGATCGCAACAAACCAGCTCGACAGCGGTTTTATGGCTTCACCGGCTGTCCACAATGATTCCCTGATTCTACGCACTAAGACCCACCTCTACAGGATCGCTGAGCCTTGAAGCAAATCAGATGCAGCAATCCTTAGCCAGTAATATTTTCGGCTAGTTCCTCGGCGGGATAGGTCCAGATCTCGGCGAGGGTGGGATGATAGTGGGGGGTGGTTGCCAGTTCGGCGACGGTCATGCGTTTGGCCATCGCGATAACGATCTCGTGGATCAATTCGCTGCCCATCGGGCCGATGCATGCACCGCCGAGAATTTCACCTGACTTCGGATCGCATAGTAGTTTCACAAAGCCGTGCATGGCGTCCATAATGATGGACTTGCCGTGGTCGTTGAATGGATAGCTTGAAGTCAGGTATTGTATTCCTTGTGCCTTAGCCATCTTTTCGGTAAGGCCGACGGTGGCTGCTTGTGGGTCGGTGAACACCGCGCTGATAAGCAGTCGATAATTCATCTGGCGCGGCTCGCTAGGGTGCAGGATATTATGAGCGGCAATTTCGCCCTGTTGAATTGCGATGTGCACTATTTCATGCGGGCCGGCACAATCGCCTCCGGCAAAGATATGCGGCGTGCTTGTTCGCATGTGTGCGTCGCAAAGAATGCGACCTTTTTCGGTCTCCACACCGGCTTTTTCTAGCGCGAGCGGGCTGGTGTTGGGCGAACGACCCAGACCATGAAATACGGCTTCAGCGCTGACTGAATACCGTTTGCTGTCACGCTCGTATATGATCACTTTATTGCAGCCTTCTTGCCGCGCGTCGATAAGCGTGCAGCTAGTGTGAACAGTGATACCCTCGTCGCGAAAGGCTGCTTCGACTTTTTCGGCGGCGTCGTCATCAAAAGCACGCAAAATATGCGGGCTACGCTGAAGTATGGTTACCTCAACATCAAATCTTGCAAAAAACTGGGCAAACTCCAATGCCACCGCACCGCCGCCGAGTACGACAATTGATTTGGGCATCGACTCTAGCTGCAGGGCGTCGTCGCTAGTAAGGCAGTCCAGATTGGCCAAGCAGGGCAGCGGCAGGTCGGCCATTCGCGAGCCGGTTGCGATCATGATTTGTTTGGCAGTAATTGTCTGGCCGTCGTCCAACTCGAGCGTATGCGGGTCACGGAACCTAGTCAGAGCGCGGATGAACTTGAAACGGCCGTCTTGCAGTTGTCTGCGCCGATAGCTGGCGAATTCTTCAACCATTGCCGCCTTGCGTCGCATCACCGCTGGGAAATCGAAACCAATCTCGCCTGGTTCCAGACCCCAGATGCTTGAACGTCTGGATTGGTGCCGAACCTCGGCTGCGTGAAGCAGTGCCTTGGTCGGCATGCAACCTCGCAAGATGCAGAGTCCGCCTAGTTCTCCGCTGCCTTCGATAACGACTGTGTGTTGGCCAGCGGCTGCAGTAGTCCGGGCGGTGGCGTAGCCGGCGCTGCCACCACCGATCACTGCAACCTCAAAATCATAATTTTCCATGTCACTTGGCCAATGTGTACCGGAGGGGAAGCCAAGCGGGAAGAATTGACTTTTTTTAGTTAATACATTAGTTCACTCGCCCATAGGAGAATTGAATATGGCCGCAAAAGCATCCTCTAAGCCCCAATCTGCCGGACTCGACAAACGCAAAGCTGATCTCGAGTCTGCCATCGCTGCTATCACCAAGAGCTTTGGTGAAGGCTCGATCATGCGGCTTGGAGATGAGGGAGCGAATCTTAAGATCGAAGCCATTTCAACTGGGTCGCTTGGGCTAGACATGGCGCTTGGTGTTGGCGGAATGCCACGTGGGCGTATTATTGAGATTTACGGGCCGGAGTCGTCCGGCAAAACAACAGTTATGCTTCACGTTGTAGCTAACGCACAGAAGGCCGGTGGTACGGCGGCCTTCATTGATGCCGAGCACGCGCTCGATCCGGCATACGCGGCCAAGCTCGGAGTGAACCTCGATGAGCTTTTGATTTCCCAGCCGGATAGCGGTGAGGAGGCGTTGACTATTTGTGAGACCTTAGCTCGGTCAGGCGCGCTCGACGTGATCGTGATCGACTCCGTGGCGGCGCTTGTGCCAAAGGCCGAGCTGGAGGGTGACATGGGCATGGCCACGATGGGCATGCAGGCGCGACTGATGAGTCAAGCCCTGCGCAAGCTGGCAGCCATTCTTGGCAAGTCCCGCACAATGTGCCTCTTTACTAACCAGATGCGGGAGAAGGTCGGTGTGATGTTCGGCAGCCCAGAGACGACTCCTGGAGGCAAGGCGCTTAAGTTTTATGCAAGCGTACGAATTGACATTCGTAGGCGAGAACAGCTCAAGGATAACTTGGGTAATGTGATTGGAAACCATGTTCGAACCAAGATCGTAAAGAACAAGGTAGCGCCGCCGTTCATGGAGGCAGAATTCGATATCATCTATGGGCAGGGTATCAATTGGGAGGGCGATTTGATTGCCGTTGGCTTATCCCGGAATGTGATCCAGAAAAAGGGCGCTTGGCTGCAGTACGACGGTGAGATGATCGGCCAAGGTAAGGAAGCATCCCGGCAGGCGCTGCAGGACAATCCAGAGCTGGCTCAGAGAATCCTTTCAGAGATCAAGGGAGAAAGTGAGGAGGAGACAACGGCNGATGAGAAGTCCGAATCGCCGGCTGATGAGANGGCAGCAGAATAGTCTTGGGCGAGNGGGTTGGGCTGAATTTGGCANTTTTCACGCTTGACGTTCGGGTGTGTCTGGGAGACAAACCGCGCGCGTTATGGCAAATGCAGTGGCAACAATTGTAATGGGAGTGGTCGTGCTTGTACTCGGCCAGGGTCGGGGTTGTTGCGGATAAATTGAACTTTCCAAGACNCCCACGACCCAAAAGGTCGTGGGTTTTTTTTTGCAAAACCAAGCCAAATAATGAGCGAGACAACCGAAACCAAAACAGTGACACCGGACAAGTCAAAGGGCGAGATCGGGCCGAGCCTGCTCGGTTGTGAGATCCTTGTCCGCGCCCTTGAGCAGGAGGGTGTCGATACGATCTTCGCCTACCCTGGCGGAGCGAGCATGGAGTTCCATCAGGCGCTGACACGGTCCGAGCAGATTCGCACTATTCTGCCGCGTCACGAGCAGGGTGGGGCTTTTGCAGCCGAAGGATACGCCCGCGCCACCGGCAAGGCCGGCGTCTGTATGGCNACCAGCGGTCCCGGNGCTACCAACCTCGTTACCGGTATAGCAGATGCTTACATGGATTCGATCCCGTTGGTCGCTATAACCGGCCAAGTGCCGCAGGCGATGATCGGCAAGGGCGGCTTTCAGGAAACCGATTTCTTCGGTCTGACATTACCGGTGGTGAAGCATAGTTACCTTGTCACCGATGTTAACGAAATACCGACCGTGATAAAGGAGGCGTTCAAGATCGCCACCAGCGGTAGGCCTGGCCCGGTCGTCGTTGACGTGCCCAAAAATATTCAGCAGACCCGAGCGCAGGTCTTCTTTCCTGCCGAAGTCGACATCGCTGGGTTCGATCCCGACAGCCGAAAGGCGAGCGAATTGGAACTCAACGAGATAGTTGGCCTGATTGAGAAGAGCGAGCGGCCGGTGCTCTACGTCGGCGGAGGCATTATAAGCGCCGATGCAAGCGATGCGTTGCGACGGCTGGTCGAGGCGACAGGCATCCCGGTCACCACTACGATCATGGGTGTCGGCGCTTTCCCGGAGACCCATGATTTATCGCTGCGCTGGCTTGGCATGCACGGTTCGGCTTATGCCAACTGGGCCGTCAGCGGTGAGTTTAATAAGGACGATGACGGTAACTCGCAAAAAGTGGCCGATGGCGCCGACCTGCTGCTTGCTTTTGGCGTACGATTTGACGATCGAGTGACCGGGAAGGTCGACAAGTTTTGCGAGCACGGCACGATTGTGCACATCGACATTGATCCGTCTGAAATCAACAAAAACCGAAAGGTCGCTTTGCCGGTGGTCAGCGAGATCCGGTATGCAATCGAGCGCCTAGCAGAGATGGTCACCGAGCGGCCGTTGCAGAAAAAGTTTAACACCTGGCAGAAACAGATCGCTGNATGGAAGGAAAAGGCGCCGTTTGGCTATCGCGTTACCGATGAGGTGATGAACTCGCAGCACATGAAGGATCACCTCGCCGGTTCGGAGGACGAGGTTATTCTACCACAGATGGTTGTTGAGTTGCTCTATGAGCTGACGGAAGGCGATGCCATACTGACAACCGGNGTAGGCCAGCACCAGATGTGGGCTGGNCAGTACTACCAGTATGAGCAACCACGCCAACTGTTAACCAGCGCTGGACTGGGTTCGATGGGCTTCGGCTATCCGGCTGCACTGGGGGCAAAGGTTGCTCGTCCGGACAAACAGGTGATCGACATAGACGGTGACGGTTCTTTTTTGATGAATGTTCAGGAATTGGCCACGGCGCGCATCGAGAAAATTGCGGCTAAGGCTATCATCCTGAATAACCAGCACCTCGGTATGGTGGTGCAATGGGAGGATCGCTTTTACGCCGGCAACCGAGGCCACACATACCTCGGCGACCCGGACGACATGAAGAAGATTTATCCCGACTATATTGCGATGGCCAAGGGTTTCGACGTGCCGGCAGAGCGGGTGATGTACAAGCGTGACCTTCGTGTGGCTCTGCAGAGAATGCTCGATTCTGACCAGCCTTACGTGCTCGAAGTTGTTGTACCTTACACCGAGCATGTGCTTCCATTCATCCCAGCTGGCAAGACCGTCGCCGAGATGATCTGGAAGGAGTAGGCCAAGCGTTAGGCTTACAGTTTTTTGATCAGGGTCCTCAATTCGGTAAGTCGCCCGTCGGGGGAGTTTTTCTTGAAGCGAGGAAATTTTCCGCCAAGTGCTATCAGTTCGTTGTTGCGGGTTAGCATGATCTTGTCGCTTTTAGCCTCGATGCTAGTGACGTTCTTCGCGGCGGCCAGCACTCTCAATTCCGAGACGCGCAAAAGCCTCTCGACCGGTTTGGGGATGGGACCGAACCGATCGCGAATCTCCTCTCTCAATGCGGCCAGTTCGGTAGCGTCCGTGATTACAGCTAGTTTGCGGTAGAGGATGATTCGCTGTCGCATTTCCGGGATGTAGTTGAANGGCAGATAAGCCGGCACACGGCCGATGTCCTTCGTCTCTTCGGAGGTAGCAGCGGGCATTTCCTCTTCCTTCTCCACTTCATGGACAACTTCGCGCGGCACGGTTACCTCGAGTTGTGGCGGTTCTGNTTTACGCCGCGTCCGCTCGGCGCGCTTTTCCTCGCCTGGATTCATTGCGAGAAAGTCGAGTGTGACGTGCACTTCCATTCGGCGGCCGACTACTTCACCCTTCAGTCGTTTGATGCTTTGCTTAAGCAACTGACAGTATAGCTCAAAGCCAATAGCGGTAATGTGGCCGCTCTGCTGAGCGCCGAGCAGGTTGCCAGCACCACGGATTTCGAGGTCGCGCATGGCGATCTTGAAGCCACTGCCAAGCTTCGAATACTGTTTAAGCGCGCTGATGCGCTTGCGGGCGTCGGCAAGCAGCGCGGCGTGGCGTGGCAGGATCAAATAGGCGTATGCTTGGTGCTTGTAACGGCCGACTCGCCCTCGGAGCTGATAGAGCTCACTCAGGCCAAAACGGTCGGCACGATCGACGATAATCGTGTTTGCATTGGGGATGTCTACACCGCTCTCAATGATGGTCGTTGAGAGGAGAATGTCGGCATCGCCGTTAACGAATCGGGTCATCACTTTTTCGAGTGTACCGCTGGCCATCTGGCCATGGCCGACGATGAGTCGTGCATTCGGCACGAGCTTGCGTAGACGATCTGCCATTGTTTCGATTGTGGTTACCCGGTTGTGCAGGAAAAACACCTGCCCACCTCGGTTAAGCTCGCGCTGGATTGCGTCACGGATGACCTTCTCTTTGAATTCAATTACGGTAGTTTCGATAGGCAGCCGATCTTGGGGGGGCGTCTCGATGGTGCTCATGTCGCGTGCACCTGTAAGTGCAAGATGCAGCGTTCGAGGGATGGGTGTCGCGGTCAGCGTCAGCACATCAACCGTCTGTCGCAACATCTTGAGCCGTTCCTTGTGACGCACTCCGAACCGTTGCTCTTCATCGATGATTACTAGGCCTAGATCGCGGAACTGGACGCTTGGCTGAATGAGCTTGTGCGTACCGATGACTACATCCACTGAGCCGGTAGCCAGCGCATTGGCCACGGCCTCGGCATCCTTTTTTGAACGGAAGCGCGANAGCAACTCCACCGAGACAGGGAAATGTGCCATACGCTCGACGAACGTGTTGTAATGTTGTTGTGCGAGTACAGTGGTTGGTACGAGTACAGCGACTTGTTTGCCGTTCATCACTGCCTTGAATGCTGCGCGTATGGCTACTTCAGTTTTTCCGAAGCCGACGTCGCCACAGACGAGTCGGTCCATGGGTTTGGGACGTTCCATGTCCTGTTTGGCCGCTTCGATAGCGGACCACTGATCCGGTGTTTCATCGAAAGGAAATGATCCTTCAAACTCCCGCTGCCAGGGAGTATCTTCGCCGAACGCATGTCCCGGCTGCGCCTCGCGCGCGGCCTGTAGCTTGAGCAGATCGGCTGCAAGATCTTCGACTGCTTTTTCGGCGTCGGCCTTGGCCTTGGCCCACCGTTTGCCACCTAGCAGGTTCAGCGTCGGTCGTGCCCGACCGGTACCGACGTATTTGCTGACCAAGTGCGCCTCTGATACAGGCACATAAAGCTTGGGCGGCTCCTGCTCCGGGTCTCGCGAGCCGTACTCGATGACAAGGCATTCTTCGCCTCCACCCTCTTTTTTTATGGTGTTCGNACCGACCTTCAGCACTTTCAGCCCGAGATAGCGGCCAATTCCATGCTGCAAATGCACTACGAAATCTCCAGGACTTAGGTCAGTGAAATCAATCTCAAGTGCCGAGCGAGTGGCCACTGCGTGGGGTGACTTGAGCCGTCGCGACTGATGCGTCCGGGTGCGCCCAAAAATTTCAGAGTCGGTGACGACAACTAACTTTACAGATTCGATCAGAAACCCGCGTGACACACAGCCAAGCATTCGTATCGGTTTGGCTTCATGTGTGGCCAAGCCGTACTCAACCCATAGTTCTTCGAATCGCTGGAGTTCGCCCTCGGTGCCGCATACTGTCCAGACAGTGTATCCACTACGTAGCCAGCGATGTAGCTGCTTGAAGAATTCCCGCCGCTGCGCGTCGGCCACCTGCGGCTCACTGGACGCTTGGCCAAGTGGTCGGAATGCGTCGAGCGATTCAAACGGGATTTCATCTTCGCCTTTGCTGGTTTGGCGAACCTCAACGATTGTGGAATTGTCTTTTGCTTGGCCTAGCGTAGTTTTCCAGTCGTCGTGAAATCGGTCGTTATTTGGAACCTGCGTGATGTAGTCGTTCACCTTCCCTCTGATTTCTTCTGGTTCTATCAATAGGTAAAGCGGTTCACCGCAGAGATGGTCTCCAAGTTGTCCGGTGGGAAAGCCTGCCTGCTCAGTAAGCTTCTGTTTAAGAATCCCCAGTTCTCCGCCGGGAGAGATCGTAACGTTCTCAATTTTCTCGCGGGACACTTGCGTTTGTGGATCGAAGGTACGCAGTGATTCGATCTCATCGCCAAAAAATTCGAACCGCACAGGCCATGGGTTAGCCAGCGGGAAAACATCGAGGATACCTCCTCTAAGGGCTAGCTCCCCTTTTTGGCTGACCTGTGCCTCTGGCTCGTAGCCCTGATCTTCTAGCCATTCAACAAGATCGAGCGGGTCGATCCGCTGGCGAAGCTTGAATCGTCGAAACCGTTTTTTCAGTTCGGCNGGCGCGAAGGTCCGCTGCAGCAGGGCAATGCCAGTCGTGACGACGACCGGTCCGATCGCTGCCCTCCGACGCTTGGCCAAGCGAAGAAGCGTCTCTATACGTTCGCTTAACACNTCGGCGTGCGGCAGCCGGGCCTCGTGCGGCAGAACATCCCAGGCTGGAAAAAAAAGGGGAGGTTCGGTCGGTCGCTTGGTTACGGCAGGCAGCCACGTTTCCAGTTCTTGTTGGAAGCGCTCNTGCAGTTTGCCGTCGGGGCAAACAACTACAACCGTCCGCCCCTTGGTGGCTTGTGCTAAAACTGCTGCCAAGAAGGCTTGAGCACCCTGGCAGATGCCGTTAAGAGACAATAATTTCCCTGTCGCCGCGCTTTCGGAAAGGGTCTGAAAAACGGGAGTTTTACGTAGTTTGGCCAGAGTGGCTCGGGGGNCTGGTGGGGCCAGACTCAATTTATGTCGGTGAACATGGTCTAAGTCTTNAGGAGCGTCAAACCGCCTAAGCAAAAAACCTCCAAAAAAGCATATCAAATGCCTTGACAGGTTTGGGNAGGCTACCCAACCTGCCGCAAACAATATTTGTGTAAGCTTCTGTTATGGATGTTTGTGTGCATTCTTAATAATTTCAAAATACTGAGCAAACCAACTATTTTTACATTATGAAACGTGCCTATAGAGTAAAAACTAAGAAGATGAGAGCCGCCGTAAAGACGGCCGCTCTGATGAGTCTGGGACTTCCGCTGGCCACTGTGCCGGCCATTGCCCAGGATGACGATGAAGGTGAATTGGCTCCTGTTGTCATTACAGGTTCAAATATTCCGACCGTAGAGTTGGAGGGGCCTTCGCCGATCGTGCGAATCGACCGTGAGGAGATTAATCGCTCCGGTGCCGAGACTGTGGGTGAACTGCTTAGGCGTCTTCCACAAAACAATTCAGGTTCATTTGATGAGAAATTTCAAAACTCATTTGCACCTGGTACTTCAGGCGTGTCGCTCCGCGGCATGGGAATGAGTTACTCTCTTGTTTTGGTTGACGGCCGAAGGATAGCAAATAATGCCGTAGCTCAAAGTATGACTACATCATTTGTTGACTTAAATAGTATTCCTATGGCGGTCATAGAGCGTGTGGAAGTTTTATTAGATGGTGCTTCAGCTATTTATGGTTCAGATGCAATCGCGGGTGTAGTAAATATTATTACTCGAGATAATTTTGAAGGAGTTCAAATTGATGCAAGCTATAGCAACACCACAGATAGCGATATGGGTACGCAGCGTTATTCGATCACAGGTGGCACTGCTAGCGAGAACGGCAATGCATGGATCAATCTAGATTACATGCAAAGAAACTCTCTTCAGATGGATGATCGTGATTATTCTGCAAGTGCTGATCAAAGATCTGCAGGTGGTTATGATTTCCGGTCATCTTCCGGCAATCCGGGCTCGATCAAGATTCTGCCTGGCTCTGAAAATGGTTTTGAGTCCGGTTTTTATCAGATTCCGGGTGATAGTACAGGTACCCCGACGGCCGAGGAGATTATAGCTGCACCTGGTATAAACCGCTTTGATTATAATCCATGGATGACTCTAACACCGGAGTTCGAACGCTACGGTGCTGTTGGACGTGTCAATTATGATTTGACTGACTATGCTACTGGATTTTTTCATGCGACTTATCGGAGAATCAAGACTCATCAGGAGATGGCTCCCACGCCAGCTTTTGGTGATCTAAATACTGATACTTGGGGTGTTTTGCCTGCATCCAATGCACATAATCCCCTTGGTGAGGATGTAACTTATCGTCATCGCCTGACTGAAGTTGGCCCTCGCATATTCGATCTTACAAAGGATGTCTTCAGGGTTCTTCCTGGTGTTAAGTTTGAGATAGGAGATAGCTGGCGTGCGGAAACTGCCTTTCTCTACAGCGAGGAGACATTTACCGATTTTGGCCGTAATTTTGTTTCTGCCGATGCCCTCAAGGAATCGTTGGCTTCAGATGATCCTACAGTTGCCTATAATATGTTTGGTGCAGGAGCAGGTATCAATAGTCCTGAAGTCTTGGATAGCCTTAGGGTTAACACATTACGGCGTGCGGAGTCAGAACTCCGAATGTTTGATGTGAGAGCTGCTGGTGATCTCGCTGAACTTCCTGGTGGTACTTTGGCTCTTGCTGTGGGTGCCGAAACTGCAGATGAAGAGTCCAATGATATAGGAGATAGCCTCTCAATGGCAAACAAGATAGTTGCCTCTGGAGGAACTTCAAATGCGGGTAGCCGTTCTAGAGACGCCGGTTATGCTGAACTTATGATTCCGGTTATTGGTGAAGATAATCGAGTCGCAGGTATTCACTCTCTTGGGGTGCAGGCTGCTTGGCGTGTTGAAAACTATAGTGATTTCGGAACGACCGATAATCCAAAGGTTGGATTCAAGTATGCTCCTATGGAGCGTTTGTTGTTGCGCGCTACTTACCAGACTGCATTCCGAGCTCCATCGCTTCAGCAGTTATACATGGGACAGAGTGTATCTAATCCTTTCTTATTGGATCCTGCTCGAGGCGACGAAGGCATGCAGTACAGAACTATTGCAGGCGGTAACGAGAACTTGGATCCGGAAGAGGCGGACAGCATTTCTGCTGGTGCTGTCTATGATATTCCAATGCCTGAGAACATGAGTATGTCTTTTAGTTTAAACTGGAGTCAGATAGAACTGGAAGATCAGATTACAAGTCTCGGTGCCCAGTATATGCTTAATAACGAATGGCTCTTCGGGAACAATATTATCCGCAATGAGCAGACGGATGCTGATAAGGTAGCTGACAACCCTGGGCCAGACGGAAAATTTGGCACAGAGGAAAACCCTGAGTTGGGTGAAGATGACATTCCGAACGGAGGAGTTCCTGGCAGTATCAAGTATATCAACAACTCTTATCTCAACCTTGCCGAGGTTCAAGTTGAAGCACTCGACTTTGAGCTCAATTATGGGATTGATACATCAGTAGGCTATTTTGATGCTAATTTAGCTGCAGCTTATCTTTATCAATATGACTTTCAGGCTCGGCCCACTGATGACTTTCAGAATGAGTCGGGCTCTTACAACATGCCTGAGTGGCGAGGTCGTTTGAGTCTTTGGTGGTCGTATGACAAATATAGTGTTGGTGCAACGGTTAACTATGTTGACAGTTTTGATCAACTGTATGGTGTTGTTCCTGAAGTGGATGAGTTCACCACCCTTGATCTGCAGGCAAGCTATAACGTTACTGATAATGCAAGGTTAACGGTAGGTGCCATGAACGTTACCGACGAAGATCCACCTTGGTCTGACAGTGAAGGCGAAGGATATGCATACAATGCTGCTGGCCATAATCCATTTGGCACAGTACTTTACGCGCGTGCGAGTGTAAGGTTTTAAACTACTTAACAAATTCATAACCAAATCCCGTGGCTATAGCCACGGGATTTTTTTGTTCGCGCTGACTAATAATTAGAGAGAAAGTTTGTTTGCGCGATGGGCGATTTAATTTCTTAAAGATAAATCCATTGTAAAATGAAATTAACTTGTTTTGTTATCCGAACGGCAGCCTTGGGTTTAGCGATTTCTCTGTTCTTACCCTTTGGTCATGGGGAGAAATTGCCAGTTCAGGTGTTTTTCAAAGATCCAGAGTTTAGCCGCATGCGCCTCTCTCCAGATGGCAAATGGCTCGCGGCGATTGCGCCTCGTGAGGGAAAGAATAATCTGTTCACCATTAGGCTTTCGGACCGTAAACTGTTTGGCTGCACAGAAGAGGATGAAGAAGAGGTGTACAGCTTCACCTGGATCAGCAACGAGCGGTTGGTTTTCGAGATGAAGAACCGTAACAACTTCCCTAATGGAGGACTTTATGCGGTCAACCGTGATGGCAGCAAACCTAAGGTGCTAAATCTATCCTTCATGAAAAACAGAGAATTCGGAGCTCGAGTGATGAAAGTCATGAACATGTTCGACCCTTTAACGGATCACGGTCAAGATATACTGGTTGAAATACGAAAGGGTGGAGGTTTATTCCAAGAAGATCGTGCGTTTTATGGTAACATCGTTCGGCTAAATACAATCACGGGAAAGGAGGAACGTATTGCTTACAATCGAGGCGACATTCTCGAATTCGTTGCAGACAGAGAAAAGACGATTCGCATTGGGATGGCCCAGCATGGACTTGTTCGTTCGATCCTTCACCGTCGTGATGCTAATTCGGAGTGGGAGGAAGTTTATTCGGGAGACTTTCGTACAGCGATTGCCCCGTTGGGTTTTGGAAAGAATCCGGATATACTCTATGTTTCAGCTCCTAATGGTGACAAGAAGGCTTTATTCCAGTTTGATTTGAAGAAGAAAAAGCTGGGTCGTATGATTTTCGCGCACCCGACCTACGACGTACCAGCTGGGCCGCCAATTGTTTCAGATAAAACGGATAAAGTAATAGGCGTTCGCTATGAGGCTGAGCGTTCCCAAGTCTATTGGTTTAACAAGGATTACCAGCAGTATCAGGCGATGATTGACAAGTCGTTGCCTGGCATGGCCAACGACATNAAGAATTGGTCTAGATCTGAAGATCTAATTTTATTCCATTCTCATAGCGAAAAGACCATAGGATCATATTACCTGCTCGACATCAGCAATAAGAAAAAACCCAAGATGGAAAAATTGCTAGATCTGGCTGGGTGGATTGACCCCCAAAAAATGTCACCAATGAANTCGATCAAATATACTGCTCGAGACGGGCTGGTCATCCACGCGTTCTTGACGATACCCAACGGGAGTGACGGAAAGAATCTTCCACTCATCGTTCATCCGCATGGTGGTCCATCAGCTCGTGATTATTGGGGCTGGAATGCTGATGTGCAGTTTTTGGCTAACCGTGGATACGCTGTATTTCAACCAAACTTTCGTGGCTCAACAGGGTATGGTACGAAGTTGCTCACTTCTGGATATCGTGAATGGGGTGGCGCCATGCAGAATGACATTACTGACGGCGTTAAACACCTCATCGACGAGGGAATCGTTGACCCGAAAAGAGTTGGAATTTACGGCGCCAGCTATGGTGGTTACGCGACGATGGCTGGNCTCTGTTTTACGCCGGAATTGTACCGTTGCGGCATCAACTACGTTGGTGTAACTGATATCGATCTGATCCTGAAAGAATACCCACTTCCTAAAAAAATCAACGACGCCATNGATGCCGTGATGATTGCCGATCGGAAGAAGGACAAGGACTGGATCAAGAGACGTTCCATCCAGAACAATATCGACAAGGTGCGAGCGCCGGTACTGATGGCTTACGGCATGAAGGACTGGCGGGTGCCACCCAAGCACGGTCGCATACTTAAGCGTGCGCTCGACAAGAACGACGTTCCCAACAAGCTNATTATCAAGGCCAATGAGGGCCACGGTTACCGCAACGAGAAAAATGTCTTCGAATTTTATCGCGAGGTTGACGACTTTCTCGAGCAGCACATGAAATAAGCCCAAACGCTAGGCGAAGCATTTAGGGGCATAGATTTTACATGCTGTACAATAACGCTCTTGGCCAAGCTGTTGACACAGCGCATGGGTTTCCCTACCGTCCGTGTGCTAATGAGGGACGCCCCAGTTTATTTTCGGGGATCTCACTTCAACAGCAGCACTAATGTCAAACACCATACTGTTGGGCGCCCAATGGGGCGATGAGGGCAAGGGCAAGATCATAGATTACCTTACCGGGCAGGCTGACATTGTCGTACGTGCCCAGGGCGGTGCGAACGCCGGCCACACGGTCATTGTTGGCAAGACACAATACATCTTGCATCTTATTCCTTCGGGTATTCTTCGTCCGCGAACCACCTGTGTCATAGGCAACGGAGTAGTCATTGATCCAATCGGGCTCTTGGAAGAGATTGATGGTCTGAAGCAGAACGGTATTGATCCCACCGGACGGCTTCTTGTTAGCGATTCTGCTCACATTGTGTTTCCTTACCATAAGGCGCTCGATGCCGCCCGTGAGAAGCTCAAGGGTCTTAGTAAGATCGGCACAACGTTGCGTGGCATCGGTCCGTCTTATGGGGACAAGATCGCACGCAATGGTATTAGGATGGGTAGTATTCTTAATGCGAAAAGGTTTAAGGAACAACTCGAGCAGGCTGTNCGCCACAACAATACCCTACTTCGTTCGCTGGGAGCGAAACCGCTGCCACTCAAGCATACAATGGACAATGTTCTCAAGGCAGCGCGCCGACTCAAGCCGTTTGTAGTTAATACCGTCCAGATGTTGCATGAGGCTGTGGCAGCAAAAAAACGGATTCTATTCGAGGGTGCACAGGGTACTTTTCTTGANATCGACCACGGAACTTACCCGTATGTCACCTCGTCTAACACCACAGCAGGTGGCATGTGCACCGGGTCCGGTATCCCGCCGACGATGATTGACCGCGTGATCGGCGTGGCCAAAGCGTACACNACTCGTGTCGGAGAAGGCCCAATGCCGTCTGAGGACCGAGTTGTTGGTGATCTATTGCACGGCATGGGACGGGAGTACGGAGCGACCACTGGGCGCGAACGTCGCTGCGGTTGGTTCGACGCAGTGACCGTACGGCAGTCGGTTAAGCTAAACGGCATTTCCGATCTCGCGCTGACCAATTTAGATGGGTTAGACACTCTCGCNTCAATCAAAGTGTGCGTTGGCTATCGGCTTGGTGGCAAGGTAATCGATCACCAGCCAAGCGATTTGGACCAGTTAGCAAAGTGCCGCCCTGTTTACGAGATATTCCCCGGTTGGCAAATGCCAACCGACAAGATTCGCACATGGAAGGGGCTTCCAAACAATGCCCGGCGTTATGCGAAGGCTCTGGCCAAGTACACGGGTACACGACTTAGCTATGCCTCGGTTGGTCCTGCACGTTCGCAGACTATAACCCTTTAACCGCTGACGATTGGCCAAGCGCATGAGTCGCGCACCGACAGAATTAAGNGCACAGGCCAAGGCCGTTNTGCCGANTCATGTCGCGGTTATCATGGATGGTAATGGGCGCTGGGCTAAGGAGCGAGGCATGCCTCGCGTCGAGGGCCACCGCCGCGGAGCCGAGTCGGTGCGCGCTGTGCTTCGCTGCTGTTCTCGGTTGGGTATCCGCCATCTCACACTTTACGCCTTTTCAATCGAGAACTGGAACCGACCAAAGGCGGAGGTTGACACCCTGATGTCCTTTCTCGCCCGGTACCTGAAAACAGAGCAGAAGGAAATGGATCATAACAATATTCGGCTGCGGGCAATCGGTCAGCTTGATCGCCTACCGCACTTCGTTCGCGAGCAGCTCGACACCACCATCGCGTCGCTTGACCAAAACAGCGGTACAACGCTGCACCTCGCCCTGAGTTATGGTGGTAGGACTGAGCTGGTGGACGCCGTCCGCGNCATCGCTGAAAAGGTCAAGAGAGGTCAACTGGTTCCAGAGACTGTTAGCGAGCAGACGCTGGGGGATCATCTCTACACGGCAGGCACGCCGGATCCCGACCTATTGATTCGAACTAGCGGTGAAATGCGGGTNAGCAATTTCATGCTATGGCAGATTTCCTATGCAGAGCTAGTGGTTACCGAACGGTTTTGGCCGGACTTTGGAGAGGCNGACTTAATCGCTGCGCTTGAGGAGTTTGCAGGCCGTGATCGTCGTTTCGGAAATGTTTGACCCCGGCCAAGCAGACTGAAACTCTCCCGTCGGCAGCATGTCATCCACCGACCAAGCCTCCCAAAGTGAGTCCAAGGCGGTCGTCTTNGTCCGGCGGCTGATTAGTTCCATAGTGCTGCTTGGGGTGGTTTTTTACGGACTGCTTACTGGCGGTACNATTTCCGTGGTGCTTGTTGGTGGAGTCATCCTGCTGCTTAATATCGCAGGTCTGCTGGAGTTTTACAGCATGGTAAATGCGAATGGCTTGCCACGTTTCAAATGGCTTGGCCTAGCTGGTGGTGTGACGCTGGTCAGCGTTCTGTTTCTTCATCTCTCCGGCTGGGTCAAGGCACCGGTCAGCGCGACTGAGCTTGAGATTTGTATTCTAGCCATGCTGCTGTTGCTGCTNCTGGGTTGGCGAGTGTTCGTTCACCCGGCGCCATCAGCGTTCCAGATGGTCGGCAATACTTTTCTGGGAGTGTTGTATGTCTCATGGCTACTGGGTTTTATTCTTAAGATTTTCTTTTTCCATACAACTAAAGGGGCTGCGTTTGACGGTGGTGTTTGTCTGCTGTTTTTCATAGTGGTCACCAAGTGCAGTGATATTGGTGCCTACGTACTCGGATCGCTGATTGGTCGTAACAAGATGATTCCGGCTGTCAGTCCGGCTAAGACTTGGCAGGGTTTTGCTGGCGCGATTATGTTTTCCACCAGTGCCGCTATGGGGATGGTTCATTTGTGGGGCGATGATCAATTGGGTGGGATGTCGCTAGCGCATGCCGTCGTTCTTGGGCCGGTACTCGCTNTTGGAGGGGTGCTAGGTGACTTGGTCGAATCGGTTTTCAAGCGNGACTCNGGCGTCAAGGACTCGGGTTCGTTCTTCCCTGGNATCGGCGGCATNCTTGATTTGATCGACAGNCTGCTNTTCAATGCGCCGCTGATGTATCTTTACCTCCGCCTGTTTTTATTCAATGACTAGCAGCGATTTGTGATGAAAAACGTCGTTCTACTGGGCAGCACCGGATCCATTGGCACTAGCACTGCGAAGGTGGTTGGGGATCTGCCGGAGGACATCCGNTTCGTCGGTCTCGCGGCAGGTGACAACGACGCATTGCTGGCAGAACAAGCTCGACAATTCAAGCCCGAGTTGGTTTCGATCGGCTCGCCGGAAAAGGTCGAGGGTGTGCGATCTAAACTCGACGATATTCGCGTGGTTTGTGGCGAGGATGGTTTAATTCAGCTGGCTACACTTCCTTCGGCGGACATCGTGCTGATTGCTATTGTAGGGACGGCGGGATTGCAGCCCGCGTTGGCTGCAATTCGTGCCGGCAAGGACATAGCCTTAGCCTCGAAGGAAATACTTGTCATGGCCGGTGAGATAGTTATGGCGGAGGCGCGNAAACATGGAGTCAATGTTTTGNCGGTGGACAGTGAGCATTCTGCAATTTTTCAGTGTCTTGAGGGTCGNCCGACCGAGTCGGTGCGCCGTCTGATACTTACTGCCTCGGGAGGGCCGTTTCGGCAGACATCCTTCGAGGAGTTCTCCTGTATCACTGTTGAACAGGCGCTAAAGCATCCGTCTTGGGTGATGGGCCGCAAGATCACTATCGATTCGGCAACCATGTTTAATAAGGGACTCGAGATGATCGAGGCACGATGGCTGTTCGACATCCCGATGCCGCAGGTTGATGTAATCGTCCATCCGCAGAGCGTGGTGCACTCGATGGTCGAGTTTGTTGACGGCGCCATCCTATCTCAACTTTCCACACCGGACATGTGTNTACCGATCCAGTATGCACTCACTTATCCCGGCCGCGCGGCNAGCGACCGTGTGCAGACGGACTTTGCCGCGCTTGGTCGCNTGGAATTCGAGGCACCTGATTTGGTCAAGTTCCCTGCGCTTAACCAAGCGAGACGAGCTGGTGAAATTGGAGGAACACTTCCGGCTGTGCTCAACGCCGCAAACGAAATTGCGGTCGATGCTTTTTGTGAAAAGCAAAAATCCTTCGTCGGCATTGCCGAGTTGGTTGCTGAGGTGATGGATCGTCACCAAGTCATTGAGCATCCGACACTTGAAGAAATTCTTGAGGCTGACAATTGGGCTCGCGAAACGGCGCGGGACATGGTCAGTCTCGGACAAGCGATTGCCTAATGCCAACCATCCAAACCATTTCTACCTACGATTTTCGCCGTAAACTCAAGGACGGAGCCGGTTCCGATGCTGTCCATACTGATCCCTCGTANGGGTACGGCGTAACGTTGCTCAAGACTGATAACGGTCTGACTGGCAGCGGCATCGCTTATACGCTCGGTGCCGGCACAAATCTGGTTTGTGATGCAATTCAGATTTTGGCTGAGCCATTGAAAGGTCGNGATATTGAGGAATTGATGGCGAATTTCGGCGGNGTGCAGCGTACNCTGGCCGAGCATCCAGGNGTGCGCTGGCTAGGCCCTCACAAGGGCGTGANCCACCTTGCGTTGGCCTCCATTACCAACGCCTGTTTCGACCTTTGGGCTAAGTCACGCGGTGTGCCAGTCTGGAAACTGTTGCTTGANCTTTCGCCGACAGAGATCATCCGGCTGGTCGACTTCAGCTACCTNGAGGAGATATTGCCGGAGGCTGAGGCTACTGATCTGCTTCAGTCGTATCATGCGACACGTGTCGAACGCGAAGATATATTGAAAACCGGATATCCCGGTTACGACACCTCCGTCGGTTGGTTTCAGTACAGTGACGAAAAGATTCGCGACAACGCCAAGGCNGCGGTGGATGCCGGGTTCACCGCGATGAAACTGAAAGTTGGTGCGAAGGATCATTCTCATGATGTACGGCGCTCCTTCATGGTGCGTGAGGCGGTCGGGGAAAATGTCCGCATCATGCTCGATGCCAATCAGGCNTGGCCATTGCCGCAGGCGATAGATGCCTGCCTAGTGCTCAAGGAGATGAACCCATTCTGGATAGAGGAGCCGACTCAGCCGGATGATGTCTCGGCGCACAAGACGCTTGCCGANAGGATTTCNCCTGTNCCGGTGGCAGTCGGAGAGGCGGTTTCCAACCGTGTTTTATGGAAGAATTTTCTGCAAGCCGGGGCGGTTGGCATCGTGCAGGCTGACTGCACCCGTTTGGCTGGCATCAGCGAATGGCTTGCGGTTGTCATGCTGGCTCGTAAGTTTCCGGTGCGTNTGGTCCCGCATGTCGGGGACATGGGTCAGATNCATCAGCACCTCGTTCTGTTCAGCCACATNGCCCTAGACCACGAAAAATTGTTCTTAGAGTATATCCCACACCTTCGGGAGGATTTCGTTCNACCGGCAAACGTCGACANCGGCCACTATATGCCGCCGCAGGAACCGGGCTGCAGCAGCGACCTACATTTGGGCTGATGAAAAAATGGTCCCTCATTCTTTTGATTGTTGCTTGGTCAAGTGCGATTACCGTCAAGGCGGAGAAAGAGCACAAGCCGCTTGGTAAAGCGCATGCGCATAACGACTATTACCATAATCGCCCGCTTCTTGACGCTCTGGCGCAGGGCTTCTGTAGCGTCGAGGCCGATGTGTTTTTGAAAAACGGTAAACTGTTAGTTGGGCATTTTCAATTGGAGTTACGCGCAAACCGTTCGCTCGAGTCTCTATACCTTTCGCCTTTGGCCAAGCGCGTTAAGGCTAACGGTGGCAGCGTCCACAAAACCAAGGCGCCGTTCCATCTGATGATCGATTTCAAAACCGATGGCCCGAAGACTTATGCCGCGCTCCAGCCATTGCTCGAGAAATACCGGTTTATGATTACGGAGTTCGAGCCTTCTAAAACGAAAACCAAGGCGGTGACAATTGTCATCTCCGGTAGTCGTCCGCGCAAGTTGATGGAGAAACAAAAAAAGCGATTGGCTGGTTACGATGGGAGGTTGTCCGACTTTGGCCAAGCAGCGAGCCCACACTTTATGCCGTGGATCAGCGACAGTTGGCGGTCGCACTTCAAATGGCGCGGTCGTGGCGAGATGCCTGAAGCTGAACAAGACAAGCTTCGGCGTATCGTTCGGCAGGTGCATAAGGATGGAAAGAAAGTCAGATTTTGGGCTGCTCCGGACAATCCCGTCGCATGGGAGGCATTCCACAAAGCCGGCGTCGATTTCATTAATACCGATCAGCTCGATGAGCTGGCCAAGTTTCTCCGAGCCAAATTAAGCAATTAACCGGTTCGCCGTGGTCAGTTGTAGTAGAAGGTGAAGCGGACGAAGCGCCGGTCGGAGTCGATTTCATCTCGCATCTTTTCGGGCCAAGGCTCGTACGGGGAAGGTTCCTTTACGGCCCGTTCACACTTGAGGGCGAGGATGGTGTTCACCGTGCTTCGCTCAATTTGCACGTTGGTTACCTTGCCGTCAGACCACAGGTTAAAGGTCAGCACTACACGGCCGACGCTGGGTGTGTAATGCAGGTCAAGAATCTGGTTCCATCGGTTCTGGATAGCTGCGATGAGTCGAGCATCGTAATCGCCAAAAGGTGATGCCTTTGCATCGAGTCCAACGATAGTCGCCCGTTTTTTGACACCGCCTTCCTGTTTTATTTTTTGCCCTTGAACCATGGCAAGCTGTTTGGCTTCGGCGATGGTGCGCGGTCGGCGAGGTTTGGGTTCCGGTTTAGGTTCTGGCTTCGGCTTGGTTTGGATCGGGTTGAGGGTTTCCGCCTTGGCAGGAGCCAGTTCTGTTTTGGGAGGTTTGGATTTCGGTTCCGGTTTAGGCTCGGTCGGTTTGGTCGGAGGAGTCGGCTTGCTGTCGACGATGCGCGGAACCTTCTTCTGAGTGCCGTCGATTTTGGGCTGTGGCGTTTCCTTTTCCGTTTGCTCGTCGGCTGCTTCGGAATTTTGATTGGAGTAATATTTGGCATCTTCCGGGGCATTCTCACTGGCCATGTTGGGAGGTACCTCTAGGAATATCACGGAGCGTTGCCGTTTGCGCTGTTGCTGCTCTAGTGCCTCAAAGTCGATTAGATCAGGTATGACCGAAGCCATCATTTTTTCCGCCACAGGAAAAGCACCCATCCAAATGCTCAATGCCACGATCAAGTGGATGAGCAGCGACAACAGAAATGAGCGCTGGATGGAGTTCAAAGAAAACCACCAGTTGCTCACCTGTTGTCGGTCGACAGACATGGGCAGCCAGTGTGGGGCAGGAGTGTCCCTGACGGCAATCTTTGTTTGCGCTTGGCCAAGTGGGGTGCCTCCGGTTAATTGTTCGCCAGTGAGCAATCGGCTGAAACAAAAATGGGCACTCGTGACTGGCGCTTCAAGCGGGTTTGGTGCGGAGACGGCTAGGCAACTTGCCGACTTGGGCGCAAACCTTCTTCTCGGGGCACGCCGGGAGGATCGGCTCGCACAGGTCGCTGCTGAGTGTCAAGAACGTGGTGCGGCGTCGGCGCATATTCAACGGCTAGACGTAAGCGACACCGTAAGCGTAAATTCTTTTGCCGAATGGGCAAAGGCTACCGCAGGGCGGGTGAACGTGCTCATCAACAACGCCGGCGGCGCTCACGGGGTGGACCGTGTCGAGGATGGCCATGATGCCGATTGGGAGGCGATGTTTCAGTCCAACGCTTTGGGTATTCTACGCGTGAGTCGTGCCATGTTGCCTCTGATGAAGCCGTACTCGGGTGGTATTATTATAAACGTCGGTTCGATCGCCGGTCGAGTGGCTTATGAAGGCGGTTCAGCTTACTGTGCGAGCAAGGCGGCAGAGCACAGCATCACGAAGACGCTGCGGCTGGAGTTGAATGGTACTGGTCTGCGCGTTGGCACGATTGATCCCGGAATGGCAGAAACCGAGTTCTCAATGGTGCGACTTAAGGGCGACAAGCAAAAGGCCGATGCCGTTTACGCCGGGGTTGAGCCGCTTACTGCAGGGGATGTCGCTGAGGCAATTGTCTGGGCTGCTAACCGGCCACCACACGTCTGCATCGACGAAATTTTGATGATGTGCACCGCCCAAGCGGCTCCGTATAAGGTGCACCGTACGGAAGCATAGGGCTGTTTGGTATCAGACTGCCGTACGTTTTACAAATGAGGCCGTACGAGGTCGGGCTAAATTTACTGCCAGTTTCCTTTCGCGTATCTCGCGACCGTTATACATTTCCACAGCTCTAAGGGCTTCCTCTGGCGTAGCCATCTCTACAAAACCATATCCCCTAGAGCGATGGTCATATTTATGTTTCATTAGGTTAGCGGAGACGACAACACCGGCGTTGAGAAACATTGCTTCAAGGTCGTCGGGCTCGATACTGTAAGGGAGGTTTCCAACGTGCAGTAGAGATTCATTCATAATAGTAATTGAGGGATCAAAGTTATTGCGAAAGAACGAGACATTTGCACAGGTTCTGGCTGATCGTCAATTCGCGCACGTCAAGCGGAAGAAAATGTCGCATTTCACGCATGTAGTGAGTGAATAACGCACGTTCGATTAAGCGAAGCTATCCATTTCTAATGAAATGGCTGTTGTGATCAACTGGCATGACCGATGCTCCGCTATAGTTAGCTTGCAACAGGTCTGATACAAGCCAGACTGCGGGTTTCTACAAGATCCAACATTGTATCTCCGAAATTCATCGGGTGCTTTGAAGATTTCTTCAATCTTGAGCACCCGCTATTTCTTTTTACACCCTTCATTCTAAAAGATATAGGGCGTCGAAAAGTGAGCGAATTTAGCACAGCTTTTCTTAGTGATTTTTTGTGGTGAAATTAGTGGCTCAAATAATCATCGTGAAAACTCAATGAGTTTTTATTTACTAAAAAGTGAGTCAATAAAACTTCCTTTAGCAGTTAAAACCTTAAGGAACTTTACTGTTTGATCAAAATTCAACTGATTTATGGGTGTTTAGTAAATGAGAATTTATTGAGTGTTTGAGTAGTCGATGAAATTTCTCAATAACTGGACAAGGAAAACCATTGGAAATATTGAGTAGAAACTGGGGATTTCTGAATTAAAGAAATTTCACACAGAATCTGAGTAAATTAGGAGTGAATTTTGTTACTGCAAATTGAATGTGTTTTCTCCTATTGGAAAAACAATGGGTAATAGGGTCTATTGAGATAGAAAAAATATGGGAGAGAAGGGGAGCTCAGTAGAATTCAGTATAACGTTTT
>PBKH01000029.1 GCA_002721375.1 Verrucomicrobiales bacterium | reverse complement strand
TCTACAGTATCTCATATCCCAAAGTTTCTGCAGAGAAGGCACGTGAAGCGACAGAAAAGGCACTGAAAATCAATCCTAACCTTGGGGAGGCATTGACCAATCTCGCCATGATAACCATGTCGTTTGATTATGATTTAATCAAAGCCGAAAAGTTGTTTTTGCAAGCCATAAAAATTAACCCCAACCACCCGATCACATTCACATGGGGGGGAGTTTGTGCCCACGTTTCCGGGCGATACGAAGAAGGGTTAAGGAGAGCTAACCGCGCGATCGAGGTGGATCCCTCCAATGCCATCTCCATCCATGGGGTAAGCCATTCGCTTATTTATTCTGAAGACATTGAAACAGCCAAAAAAATCGCAGGTGATGGTCTTAAAAAACATCCCGGTTTTCATCGCTTGATTTGGGATGTAAGCATCTGCAACATCTTGGAAAATGAACCTCAAAAAACGATCAAACTTTTCGAAGCCCAGAAACCTCAATTATTAAAAAGGATGACAACGCTATACCTCAATTACGGTGTGGCCCATTACAAGGCAGGCAACAAGGAGAAAGCTTATCAACTGCTGGTCGAAATGATCACCCTTTCGCAACAAATTTATATACCCAAGGAAAAGATTGCCGAGTTCTGTTTCGTAGTTGGACTTGAGGAGCAAGGCTTTTATTGGCTAAAAAAAGCCTTTGAGGAAAACTCAACAACATTAATATTTATTGCCCCTTTCCTACCCAAAAAATACATCAAGGATCCAAGATATTTAAAGTTGATGAATCGAATCAAGGGTCGAAAAATTTGGTCATATAAATCGAATAACTAATAGCTGTGAGTACTGAGGTCTTTGTCAGTTATTCTAGTCAGGATTATGAACGGGTGATGCCGCTGGTCGATCGGCTCCGCTTGGCCGGTGTCGCAGTCTGGGTCGATGAGGGCAATATTGACGCTGCCACCCTATGGTCCGAGTCGATCGTCGAAGCCATCGCTGAGTGCCGAGTCCTCATCATGATGGTTTCTTCCCATTCCACCGACTCCCACAATGTAGTCAAGGAGGTCATGATCGCCTCCGAAGGCAAAAAGACCATCCTACCCATCTACCTAGAACCTGCCGAGATCCCGGCCAAACTCAAGTACCAACTGACCGGCATCCAACATCTCGAGTGGTTCGACGGAGGCAATGACGAAGTTTTCGAGACACTAAAAGATGGCTTGGCCAAGCGCGGCGTCACCGTCGACGGTAAATTCTCAACCACAGAGGCAATCGTCCAAGCGCCAAAAAAAACAACTCATAAACCTCGCCGTGCACCCAACCGCTCAGCCCAACCTACATCCCACACAAAAAATATCGCATTAGGCGCTTTCGCAATTGCATGCGCGCTATTGCTAACCCTCAATTTTCTGAACATAGATAAAGCCAAAAAAACACCAAAAAACAAAGAGCCAATCTATTTACCGGTTAGCATTCCAGATGGGGAAAAATTCTACTTCGACCTCAGCAGTCAATTTCACCAAAGCATCGCCATCTCCCCAGACGGCAAGTGGATCGCATACGTCTCTGGAGCCAAACCAAATGGCAATCACACTCTCTGGCTCCAATCCGTTAAGAACGACACAAAAACAAAACTAGCCATCACTCAAGCAGTGTGGGGTTTGAATAGCCCCTTCTTCTCACACGATAGTCGTTGGCTTGCAATTTTCGACGATGGCGAATTAAAACGATTCTCTACTGACACACATGAACTCAATGTCATCTGTGACGAATCAGTTACATATGGAGGGGTCTGGAGCGATGAGGATTCGATCTATTTCTCTCCATACGAGGGATCACAACTCCAATCCATTAGCTTGAATTCATCCAGTGAACCTGAAACTATCATTTCTAAAACACAGTTGGACGAGCTTGGCAACGACGATAATTTAAAAGGATTTGGTCGGATTGACTCTCTTCCGAATGGCAAAGGCATACTATTTTCTAGCTACCAACCTTTAACGAAAGCTGATAATGGTTCCATCATCCATCTCGATCTGGAAACTAAGAAACTTACACCATTAATCAAAAACGGTTTTGCACCAAAGTATTCAAATACTGGGCATATAGTATATATTCGCGACAACGCTTTAAAGGCGCGGGAATTTGATATCGAATCCCTTATCGTTGGTCCTGAAGAAGTCACTCTCATATCAAAGATCCGCACAAATCCATTCTGGGGTAATGCTCAATTCTCCATTTCTCACGAGGGTACGTTGGTTTATATCCCTGGCACAAACATCGCCAAAGGGCAATTTGCCTGGGTCGATCGGAACGGAGTAGTCGAACGGCTGGATCAATTTAAATCCGCAACATACACTCGCTTTGATTTAAGCTCTAACGGGGAAAAAATCGCAGTGTCCATCGCTGGCAAACGACCGGATATTGAGATTCTGGATATCCAAAATGGTTCTTCAACCAAAATTACAACCAAGGGCATGAATTGGTGGCCCGTTTGGAGTCCAGATGACTCCAGGATCATATTCGTCAGATCGAATAGTGCAGACCGTTTCCACCAAATCACAGAGGTCAATTCCTTGGGCACTTCCCAGGAAAAAATCCTATTCTCAAATGATTCCGATATTGGTCCAGATGACTGGTCAAAAGATGGAGATAAAGTAGCCATTGTTGATTGGCCAAAAAGAACTGGATACCTAGATCTGAGCAAAACCCCAGTGGAATTCAAGGAACTTACTTCATCTAAAGGCTCCTCCATTTTTGGGATTAATTTTTCCCCGGACGGAAAATGGATTTCGTTCAGTTCAAGTATTGCCGGTGGTTATAATTGCTATATTGCTCCCATCGGCAAACCAGACGAGGCCCAACTCGTCTCAAATGTTTTTTCCGGCTTAGAACCCAGTTGGTCTCCCAATGGAGATGAACTTTTTTATTACGGCTCCCAAGGCATGTATAGCGTGCCACTGAAATTCAATGAGAACGAAGGGGTTGAAATCGGTAAGGCTACCCTACTGTTTGAGAAACCTTGGATAGACAATCCCGGTATTGGTTATGCCATTCACCCCAACGGAGATAAATTTCTTATGGTTGTGCATGAAGAGGAAGAAGTCTCTGCCCACTTTAATATCGTACTTAATTTTGATACGTTGATTGAACAGAAATTTGCAGAGCTGAAAAACAACAGCCAGCCATGAGCGCGGAAGTCTTCATCAGTTACGCGGCGAAAGATCGAGATCGAGTCCTTGGCTTGGTTAAACGGTTGCGCGATGCGGGGGTCACGGTTTGGATTGATCAGGCCGGCATCGATGTTTCCACAATGTGGAGCCAGGAGATCGTCAACGCCATTCGGGACTGCAAGGTCATGCTGCTGTCCATCTCCCCCCACTCCACCGAGTCGGAAAATGTCGTCAAGGAGCTCGCCCTCGCTTCCGAGCGGAAGAAGCCGATCATCCCTGTCTACCTTGAGCCAGCCGATATCCCGGGTACGATGGAGTACCAATTGGCCGGCATCCAGCGCGTCGAGTATTTTGCCGATAACGAGGATGCCGCCTTCCGGGCCATGGTTCGATCGCTGATCAAGCGCGGTGTCAATATCGACGTCACTAAGGCTGAACTGGAGGGCGATGACGCCCTCGAGGCCTCCATTGCCGCGCATCAGGGCCAGAAGAAACGAGACGGAAAACCGGGAGGCCTGATCGCCGCCGCCTCGGTCGTGGTAGTTGCCATTGCCGCTTTTTTTCTGATCCCATCCAACACAAGTAAGCTAAGCGACTCAGCCAAATCGCCTGCTCAAATCAAGAGCACTCAAAACCAGCCTTCGCTTGGCCAAGTGCAAACACCGTCCGACATAGCTAAACCACTTTCCGCCTCCAAGCTGGCGATTCTGCCGTTCAAGGTACTGGGGGCGAGCGACAATGAATTCATTGCCGAGGGAATGACGATGGAGTTGATTAGCAAACTACAGCCAGTCAGCGGGCTCACGGTAATCGCATCCAACTCAACGATGAAGTTTAAGGACTCGTTGCTCAGCCCAATCGAGATCGGGCAGCAACTTAATGCCGGCAGTCTGCTACGCGGCACCATCCAGCAGGGCAACGAGCAACTGAAGGTGATCGTCAACCTAGTCGACGCCAACTCACAGGAGGTCAAGTGGAGTCAGTCGTTCGACGGTAGCACGGGTGACATGCTAAAATTGCAGAGCGAGATCGCGCAGTCGGTTGCTGGCGAGCTACAACTGGTGCTTTCCCCAGACGAGCTGGCTAAAGTGACCAAACGCGCAACCGAAAATCCGGAGGCATATCAGGAATACCTGAAAGGCCGGATCGAGTGGAAAAAACGTTCTCGGCAGGGCTTCGCCAAAGCAATCCAACATTTCGAGAAAGCCATCGAGTTTGATCCTAATTTCGCCCTTGCCTACTCCGGCTTGGCGGATATTTACCGTGTATATCCATACTGGAGTGTGGAATCCCCGAAAACCGCGCTCCCAAAAGCACAAAAAAATGCTGAAAAAGCCCGGTCGATCGATCCAACATTAGCCGAGCCCTTGACTACCTTGGCAGCGTTGGAGCAAGACAAGTATAACTGGACCAAAGCCCATGAGTTGTATGTCCGCTCAATAACTCTAAACAAGAACTACTCTACGACTTGGCATTGGCACGGTGGCTCTATTATGCGGAGTGGACACCCGGATCTTGGTGTAGAAAAAATAGAGAAAGCATTTGAATTAGACCCCATATCACCTGTTCATTCTGGAGCCTTGGGATTGTGTAGGCTGTATATGGATGAGCCACAAAAATCCATTGCCCACTTTCAAAAAGCCTATGAGTTATCAGGCAAGGAAAATATTAGTTTTATCCCCATGATCGCTCACGCGTATTTACGGATGAATGAACCGAAGAAAGGGTTGGAAATTATCAACCAACACTTTGATAATGTATCTGATCACATTCGTGCCTTGGCCGTTACCGCTCGTTGCGAAGCAAGACTCGGAAATGCGAAGCGCGCCTATGAGCATCATATTACATTGTTACATTTGGCGGCAAAACGTGAACAATATGTCCCTGAAACTTATATTGCTGATGTATTCGCAGAATTTGAGAACAAGGAAAGAGCGTTTTATTGGATGCATAAAGCCATAGACAATCGCGCACCGGACGGAACAATGTTTATTTATAAGCCTATCTATAATAGATGGAAGGATGAACCGGAGTACCGGGAGCTGTTAAAGAAGGCAAACTTGGACTAGTCCTTAGTTGTCTACTTTTTCCCTCTGTCTCCCCTATTTTGCAGCAAAGGGAGTTTTTTTGTTTACTTGAATTGCGCTGATTCGCGGTTTTCTTACGCCTAGGTAATCGCGCTGGATCAGCTCAATAATTCGGTAATCTTGGCATTGATGTCGGGTTGGCGCATGAGGGATGTGCCAACGAGTATGGCGCTGGATCCACAAACCTCCAGTCGCTCGACATCGGCCCGAGTATGAATACCGCTCTCGGAAACAAGGACTTTTTTGGGTTCGCCAGACCCAACCAATCGCTCGGCCAATCGCTCGGTAGTGCCAAGGTCGACGGTAAAGGTATTAAGGTCCCGATTATTGATGCCGATTAAATATGCGTCGATGGCCAACGCCCGCTCCAACTCGGCCTCATTGTGCACCTCGACCAGCGCAGCCAAGCCGGCTCCAGTAGCCAAACCGTACAGATGACCGAGTGTCTCATCGTCGAGACAAGCGACAATGAGCAGGATGGCATCTGCTCCGTACTCGATCGCCTCGGACAATTGGCGTTCGTCAATCATGAAATCCTTGCGTAACAACGGCAATGAAACGGCTTTACGAATTTCACGAAGGTAGTCGAGAGAGCCTTGGAAAAACTCTCGATCGGTCAGCACGGAAAGGCAGCTGGCCCCAGCGGCTTCATAGGTCCTGGCGATGGCAACAGGGTCGAAGTCGTCGCGGATAACNCCCTCTGAAGGTGACGCTTTTTTCACCTCTGCAATGAGGCCGAGATTCCCTTTTTGCGGTTGGAGCAGTCTGCCAATAAAATCGCGCCGAGNACCGTATTTGGANACCTCGGCGCGTAGAGTTTCTACCGTCACCGGAGCATCGGGCAAATNCTCGAGCTCNGTGCGTTTNTGGGCGACAATTTTATCGAGAATATTCACCCGNAGTCAGCCGCACGGCCATGNTTANTTGAGCGGCTTGACTCTTATATTGCGGTAGTGAACGACGCTTTTCGGATCATGAGCCTGCAGGGCAAAAGTACCGCTTCCAAGTTTACGACCAGGCATCGATTTAAGGTGCGGGGCGTTCGGNACTTCGGTCCAGCGGGATGTCACCTTNCCGTTAATCTTGATAGCGATCTTCTTGCCTTTCACACGTATTTCATAGTCAAACCACTCACCATCCTTGGCNGGGGCNGGGTTNACATCCTTGACNGCGTAGAGGCCTCCGGTCTTTTTTGGATCGCCGTGGGTATTGTTGACCTGCGCCTCAAAACCAGCATCCGGCCAACCTTTATCCTGATACTTAGTATGGAAATAAATGCCAGAGTTGGCCTTCGGGAAAGTCTTAACCTGCGCTCGGAAGACAAAGTTCTTGAAGTTGGAATCCTGAACATCGCCTGCGTAAAAAAGGTGAGCACGAGGCCCGTCAATGACAATGTTACCATCCTTTACAAAAATGGACTTTGGGTTTTCCGAGTTGACCTTCCAACCCTTCAGTGATTTGCCGTCAAACAGGCTAATGAAGCCTTTCTCACTCTTTTCGCTCTTGGCCTTTTCCGCGTTGACTGCCACGAACGGNGCCACCAGTAATGCCATCAAAAGGAGTTTTTTCATGGGAGGGACAGTCTANTNCAATACCGNCGTCTGTAAACCNTTAAAACAAAGGGTTACCTGAGCGCTTGGCCAAATGTGGTCCGAGGCAGTAGCATGGCTACGGATGACCGGGGTTTTCTCAAGACGACACAGTAAACAATATTTGTACGCAGTGGTACTGGGGCTTTGCCTATCGATTCTAGTCAAAACAGCGCTCGCCGAAATTCGAATCAACGAGTTTTTNGCGGTAAACAACGATGGCCTGATCGATAGCGATGGAGATACCTCGGACTGGATTGANNTTTACAACTCAGGAACAAAAACGATCCANCTTGAAGGNTGGGCGCTAACCGATGATGTTGAGTCACCTNAGAAATGGCTTTTCCCAAACGTTAATCTTGGTGCTCGGCGATACCTCGTTATATTCGCCTCNGGTAAAAACCGAANTTTAGGTAATAATTTACACACCAACTTCAAGCTGAATAGGGACGGAGAGTATTTAGCCCTCATAAAACCGAACGACTCAACACCANCGAGTAAGTTTATGCCTGATTATCCTGCCCAACATGAGGGTGTTTCCTATGGTATTGGGAATGGAGGGCAAAGACAGTTTTTTGATAAGCCCACCCCTGGAAAAGCTAACGGCAGCGGCTTTGCAGGTTTTGTTCATGATACCAAATTCGATACCAACCGTGGATTTTATGACACCCCATTTCAAGTAACGATCAGCTGTGCGACAATAGATGCAAAAATCCGTTACACCGTCGATGGCAGCAAACCAACCCCAAAGCATGGAACAATTTACNGCGGCCCTATACCGATTAACACCACCACAACGTTACGAGCGATGGCTTACCAGTCGGGACTAAGAGAGAGCAATATCGACACCCACACCTATCTGTTCGTANAGGACATCATCCGCCAGCCGGCTCGGCCGACGGGCTTTCCGAACACCTGGAATGGCCATCCCGCAGACTATGAAATGGACCCGGAGGTGGTGAACCATCGAACATACAAAGGCAGGGTTGCCAGTGCACTGAAGTCGATCCCATCTTTATCCCTTGTTCTCAATCGGGATGACTTCTTCAAAACTGGCCAGGGCATCTATCCAAGGGGCGAAAATGTCGAAAAGGCGACATCTGTCGAATTGATTTATCCNGATACGNGGAACAGTGTTCAATCTGATGGGTCTGTGCAAATCGTCGGTGGCAGCAGCACNGGTCGATGGAAGGTGGACAAGCTTTCAATGCGATTAAAATTCACCTCGCAATATGGGGACCCCANTTTTCGGCATCAGCTNTTTGGCGACGGGACAATGGAGCGATTTGACACGCTGGTGGTCGATGCCCGCCTAAANCAGGTNTGGTCCTACGGCGGCGGNGCAAGCCCTAGTGACCAACGGCNTCGGGGACAAAACGTGCGCGACCAGTTTGTAGCCGACCTACAAAACCAGATGGGTGGTCATGCTCCACACGGCATACATGTGCACGTCTACATCAATGGCCTTTACTGGGGGCTTCACACCCTACACGAACGGCCTGATGAGCATTTTACCGCCCATTACCTAGGCGGTAACAAGGAGGATTACGACGTGATGAAACATCGCAAATCAACCGTGGTCAGCGGGAACAGCCGCAGCTACAACTCTCTCATCTCCGCCACTTCCAAAAACCTTTCCAGCGCCTCCGCATATGCCGCTGTTGGACAGCAACTCGATATCCCGAATTTCATCGACTACATGCTTGTTAATTTCTTTGTCGGCAACGGCGATTGGTCGCACCAGAACTGGTACGCNTCCTTCAATCGCAATAGCAANNAAGGGCGCTGGCGGTTCCATAGCTGGGATGCTGAACATGTCTTAAAAGGGGTTAATGATAATTCAGTCTCCAAAAATAACGCGGCCAGCCCGACNGGGTTCCACCAGAAACTAAAACAAAATACGGAATACAATGTTTTGTTCGGAGATCGAATCCAACGGCACTTTTTTGGCAACGGCGTACTGACCCCTGAAAATGCTGCTGCTACCTATCAAACACGGCTCGACAGTATCGACGAGGCAATTATCGCCGAATCCGCCCGCTGGGGGGATAATCAGCGTTCCACTCCCTATACTCGCGACAAGGAATGGGTTGCGGAAAAAAACCGGCTGCTCAAGGAATACTTTCCAAGGCGAACCGGCATAGTCCTCAAACAATTGCAATCCCAGAAACTGTATCCCTCACTCGCCGCTCCCATATTAAGCAAGCAAGGAGGGTCGGTCTCAAGTGGATTTCAGCTTACANTGAAAGCCTCCAAGGGAGAAATCTTCTTCACACTGGATGGAAGTGATCCACGGCTAACTGGCGGAGCACTTTCCAACACCGCAACCCTATATAACAGGCCAATTCCAATCGAGGAACGAACCCAGCTGAAGTCACGAGTAAGACATCAGACTAAATGGAGTGCTCTGGTGGAAGCGTCGTTTGTTGTGGAAGGCGCCCTTGAAAACCTTCGAATTACAGAGGTAATGTATCACCCGATTCGTGGCCANTCCGAGTTTCTNGAACTGCGAAATACAGGNACAACTANNTTAGATCTCAGCGGAGTGCAGGTCACCGAAGGTATCAGGTTTACCTTTCCGGCCGATTTCCAACTTGATCCGGGNAGCTTCGCCGTGCTGGCAGAAAATGCCGCAAGCTTCAACGAACAGTTTCCCGGGCAAAACCTGGTAGGCGTGTACGATGGAAACCTCTCAAATGGATCCGAGCAGATTNCATTGATCGACAGCCTAGGGATGCCCTTTCTCAGTCTTACCTACTCCGATCAACCACCTTGGCCCTCAACTGCGGATGGCCGTGGCTTTTCCCTAGTGCCCCGGTTAGCCAATCCCAACGTCAACCTGAGCGATCCAGAAAACTGGCGATCTAGCGGCTCGGTGGGCGGATCGCCGGGACGTAACGATCTGCCCAGTGACATAAAGCCGGCATGGATCACTGAAGTATTGGCACACACCGATCCGCCGAACTTGGATTCCATTGAAATTCACAATCCTAACAGCACCACCATTGATCTGAGTCATTGGTTTCTCACCGATGACTGGAGTGAACCTGAAAAATATGTCATCCCCAAAGGCACCATTATCCCTCCTGATGGATACCTTGTTTTATCCGAAAAACATTTCAATACTGATAATAGTGGATTCGCACTCGATTCCCACGGGGACCAGGTTTATCTGTTTTCCGCTCGAGTCGACGGCACATTGACCGGGTTTTCTGATGGATTTTCCTTCGGGGCTTCAGAAAACGGCGTGACCTTTGGCCGATACGAAACCACTAACAGCCACCCCCAATATCCCTCCCAATCCAAACCAACTCTGGGCCTTCCGAACGCTGGCCCAAATGTGGGGCCCATCGTCATCAACGAGATTCATTATCATCCAAAAGATAACAACGAACCTGAATTCGTTGAATTAAAGAATATCACACAACATGATGTTATGTTGTATGATCTACAGAACCCACTCAACACATGGCGTGTAGGAGGAATCGGCTTTCAGTTCCCAGTCGCCACATCCATCCCTCCGGGTGAACTGCTGATCGTTGCCAACGTTAGCCCATCTGAATTCGAAACATATTTCGCTATCCCTGATGATGTGTCGGTTTTCGGGCCGTTCTTAGGANCACTCCAGAACAATGGAGAACGACTCGAATTATTAAAACCGGACGATCCGGACACCGGGCCAGACGGTAGTGAAATTCTCCCGTACATCGTCGTCGATGCTGTTCACTATAACAACATAGCCCCCTGGCCAACGGAACCGGACGGTAATGGTTCTTCGCTTGAGAAACTTGAGGCGNTACAATTNGGAAATGATTCGAACCAATGGCGTTCCAGCCCAAGTATCCCCTCCCCCGGCGTAGACAACATGGGCAACCGTCCACCTCAGCCCTTTGCCGGTGAGAATCAGGTCATCGAGACAGATTCACTTCCAGTGAACATCAAACTTTCAGGCCTGGTGAAGGACGATGCGAATCCAGATTTCCCGACGTTCAATACGGAGTGGACGCTCACCAAAAGCCAAACCCCAGTTGAGTTCTCTAACCAAAGGAAACTACAAACAGACGCACTGTTATACGGCTTGGGGAAATACACTTTCGAACTTAAGGCGGACGACGGGCAATACAGCGTTTCGGATGAAATTACCGTCGAAATCCGGCGGAGGCCTATGGAACAAAACTTTATTGCGGATGGTTCGGTCTGGCGCTATATCGACGACGGCTCCAATCAGGGCATTAAATGGAGAGCTCGACTGTTCAACGATATTAAATGGAAAACTGGCGCGGCACAACTGGGTTACGGCGACGGCGATGAGAAAACCAAAGTCGACTTTGGTGGCAATAGCGGCAACAAGCACGTCACCACCTATTTTCGACACTCGTTCGATATTCCCAATCCAGTCGGCGTAACATCGCTTGAGGCTGCCCTAATGAGAGATGACGGCGCGGTCGCCTACTTAAACGGTAGGGAAATTCATAGGATTAACCTTCCACAAGGGAATATACGGCATAACACATTCGCCTCGCTCACCGTGGGAGGGGACGAAGAATCGGAATTTCATCCTTTCACCATCGACCCCGCACTGCTAGTCGAAGGCAAAAACGTGATTGCCGTGGAGATACACCAAACCAGCCGAACCTCGAGTGACATCAGCTTCGATTTCANACTNAGNGGAACAGCCTCGGGGGAAAATCAGCCGCCCAAGGTNCTCCCATTTACGGAACAAAGCATTGCCTGGCCCTCGACCATCCGACTAGAGGTGCAGGTAACCGATGACGCACTGCCGTTAAAACCAGGACGCTTAACCATGCGATGGAAACTCAAGTCGGGGCCGGGTACCGTCACCCTAATCGATAACCAACTCGGCAGCATGGCACCCATGCAGATAGGCCATACGCGACGTCACAGGGGCACTACCTCAGCAATGTTTAGCCAACCCGGAACCTATGTNCTAATTTTTGTGTCCGACGACGGTCAAAATCAGACCATGGAAGAATTGGTGATCCATACCAAGGATAATTCCTTCGCATTCTGGCGGCAGACCCACTTTACGGCAGAAGAACTAAATCAGGAGCAGGTATCCGGGCCGAATGCCGATCCTGACAAAGATGGGATGCTCAATCAGGCCGAATACATCGCAGGTACAAAACCAAAAGATGCTAGCAGTCGCCTTGCCATCGATTCAATTCAAGCGAACGCCTCCGGCGAAAGACTGAAAGTAGAATTCCAAACGGCACCGAATCGTCGCTACCGACTTCAGAGTAGCNGAACGACGNTTGGCCCTTGGCAGACAGTAGCCGAACGCCCTGCCCGANCGAACGCTGGACCGGCTATNATCGTCGTCCCTCTTGACCAAAAGTTTGGCAAGGCACATTTTTTCCGATTGGAAATCCACGCGGATTGATCCTGTTCTCAAAAAAACAGCCTGAAAAAGGGCTTGTCACGATATATTTTTACTATAATCTTCGCCGCCCCTTAAAGAAAAGGGAGGCACAACATGTCGAAAGTTTGTCAACTAACAGGTACCGGTCCCGTGACTGGAGGTCGAATTCGCCGAAGTGGTAAAGCCAAGAAAAAGGGGGGTATCGGCATGCACGTCACCAAAGTAGTGAAGCGCCGGTTCCTACCGAACCTACAGCGCGTCAAAGCTATTGTCGACGGCGAGGTGAAATACATCCGAGTCTCCGCCAAGGCCATCAAGAAAGGTCTGGTAACGAAGCCGCCCAAGCGCAACTGGAAAAAAGCCGAAGCCTAGGACAAGCGAACAACGAATTTGAAGGGACTCCAAGCGAGTCCCTTTTTTGTGCCGAAGTAAGAGAAAGCGAAAATGGACACGAAAAAACGATAACGAGTGAATTAGTAAATTCGCACCCCAGCTTGAAGCAGTTCAAACCTCTTTGACCAAACGCTCTATATCATCCTCTTCTAGCTCATCCATCTCACGCCCGAACCAGCGAGAGATCAAACCTTGACTTGGGCTGCAAACCCATGATGCAAAAAACAGTGCCGAACCGGCGACTACCATAGCACCAGCTGGAGAACAGTTCAGCCAAGTAGCAAGATGGATGCCGCCAATGGAACTGAGCACTGCATGTAATAGTGTCAGCACGAACATCGGAGGCAACCGGTGAACCAGCAGGGATGCAGTGGCCCCTGGCAAGATCAGCATGGCGATCACGAGGATGGCACCCACCGCCTCAAACGCGCTTACGATAATCACTGAGAGTATTCCCATAAGAGCGTAGTGAATAACTGTTGAGTTGATCCCCAGTGACGACGATAGGCCGGAGTCGAAGCTCGACACCAACAGCTCTTTATAGAAAATAAAAATTAGCAGAAGTGTTACCCCTGTGACAATGGCCATGCGGATNATCGATGGTGGTGCTATGGTAAGTGTATTACCGCTTAGGAACAATTCGGAGTTGAGCACGGGAATTTTTTCCACCACCGACAACGCACCCGGGCCAAGCTCAGTTTGCACAAGATCCTCCAACCCGACGTAGGCAATCTCACCATACAGCACGCACTCGGCGTCGAGATGTACGCCATCGGTTTGGCCGAAACTTATGATGATCACGCCGATGGCGAATAGGCTAGAAAATGTGATGCCGATTGCAGCATCCTGCTTAACGCGCGTTTTTTTATGAATCAACTCGATCAANACCGTAGTCACGATCCCGGCAACCAATGCCCCTATGAACATCGGCAAGGTTTTAAGGCTATGCGAAAATAGGAAAGCAATAGCCAACCCAGGAAGAACGCTGTGACTGATCGCATCGCCCACTAGTGCCATCCGGCGAAGGATCAAATAGTTGCCGATCAGGCCGCAGGCTGCAGTTATGAGAAATCCCATTAATACAACCCAAAGCGTGATCGACAGATTGTCCGTCCATGGTTCCAACATGACACGGGTCCAGTCGAATGTCGGGATGAATTCGCTCATAACCGCCCTCCATATCCGCTCGGACCGGTAGCGCTGGAGGTGAATGGCTTGTGAATCTCGGCAAAGCTGGGAATGGTCTTTCCGTGAGGGTCTTGCGTGGTGTCTTCAAGCATNCGTTCCAATTCGCGCACCACTGCATCGCCAAGGACGTGCTCGATTTCCTCAGCATCATCATGAACATGGTCCGGCGCAATGTTCACGGCGTTAGTGAGGTAAAGCTCCCACAACCGGTGATTGCGAACGATTGTACATGCCAATTGCCAGCCAGAGGGTGTGAACAATACAATGTTGCCTTCCTCATGCAGTGTGGCTAATCCGTTTTGCTCAAGTGCCCTAGTTTGTAGAGCGATTTCGTCGATCGTTTCTCGTCTACGTTCCGCCAATTCCTTCAGCGAGACACTTTCNTCCGGNTGTGCCAACCGGTTTTCCAGCACCTGATACATCGCCTTAAGCGTGTTTTCTCGTTGCACCCGTTTCGATCGCGAGCGATGCCTCATCCACCGTGTGAACACACCGTGCCTGGGCCCAGCAAAGAACGCGAAAGCAAAAACCACGCTGGCACCTAGCACCATGCAAGGACCGGTTGGAATGCTGGGTTTCAAGAAGGAAACAAATGCCCCAAGAACACCGGAGATAACACCGAAGCCCACTGCATAAAGTAGCATCCTATGCATGCGATCGGTCAGCAGGTAGGCCGTAGCTGCCGGGGTAATCAGCATAGCTGACACTAACACCACACCCACCGCTTGCAGCGCGATTACAACTGCGAATGCNACCAGTAACATCAAAAAGTGATTAATCCATTTACTGGGCAGCGCAATCGCCCGGGCAAATTCCGCATCAAAACTTGTTATCAGCAGTTCCTTGTAAAACGAGAATACCGCTGTGATTATCANCATCGTAATTACCNCCATCAATTTGATATCATCCTCNCCAATCGCAGCCGCCTGGCCNAACATGAACTTATCGATNCCGCTCTTGTTGCCAGTCGGTAGCTTCTGGATCATTGTTAGTAAACAAATCCCGATCGCGAAAAAGGAAGCCAACGTCAGACCAAGCGCGGTGTCCTCCTTGATCTTGGTCGTTTGCCGGAGGTAACTCACAAAAAATGTCGCTATGAACCCAGCGATAACGGCACCGATGAAGATGAGCGTCGGGTTTTTCCGGATGGAATCNACATCGAAATTCCAGTCCAGCAAGCCGCTCGCGTCGACGCCGGAGAACAGGAATCCAAGCGCCACGCCAGGTAGGACCGCGTGCGAGAGGGTGTCACCGACTAAGGCAATCTTACGTACAACNATAAAGCAACCAAGTAACCCACACGANATACCAAGCAGTACTGAACCGGTCACAGCGTATCGAACAGAGGGATCACGGAACGATAAAAATCGCAGTGCTTGTTTCCCTAACGAGGAGTCCTCCATGACNTCGCCAATCTTTGCCGCNCNTGCAGACTCAGGCATTAACAGGCCAAACACCAGCAGTCCAAGAACAATCACCCAGCTCCGACTCTTGACCAAGTTTGACCACAAGGGGTGCATACTAGTTTGCCCTTTGTTGCACAGCATCCGCCACTTCAGAAAGGATGGTCAACCGCCCACCGTAGGTTTTCTGCAATAGATCGTACGTGAAAACGTCTTCAGTATCACCATATGCCACCACTCGCATGTTCAGAAGCAGGAGCTGATCAAAATAGTTTCTTGCTGTTGGCAAGTCATGGTGCACTANCAGCAATGTCTTGCCCTTTTCNCGGAGTTCATGCANNAGTGTGATNATTGCTGTTTCTGTGGCNGCATCAACTCCAGCAAAAGGTTCATCCATGAAATAAATATCACTTTCCTGTGCGAGTGCTCGGGCCAGAAACACACGCTGCTGCTGTCCACCGCTTAGGTTGGAAATCTGGCGTTTTGCAAACGGTAGCATATTTACCTTGTCTAGGCAGTCGCGTGCAATGTCGCGATCAGCTCCTGTAGGTCGCTTTAACCAGCCGATGTGACCGTAACGTCCCATCATCACGACATCCATCACCGTAACAGGAAAATCCCAATCGACCGATTCGCGCTGGGGCACATACCCTATACGTTGCCGATTTTCCTTGTAAGATTTGCCGAAGATTTTCACCCAACCACTGCTGGGCGGCACAAGGCCCATGATGGCCTTGATGAGGGTCGATTTACCGGCACCATTCGGTCCAACGATACCGACCAGCTTTCCGCATGGCACCTGCAAGTCGATGCCCCACAAAACAGGTTTCTTATGATAACCCGCCGTCAGGTCGTGCACTTCCAGGGGCAGTTCCGCTGCATCCGATACCGNAGTGTCGCTCATGCTCAAAAACTCAGATTGACCNTCAAACCAAATACAAGTGCGTCTTCTAGTTCNCCGATTGCACCTGGATCCTNTACCCATTGAACNCTGGGTTGAATAATNAANTCATCGCTAAAGATGTACTCATAAGCAGCCTCGACCACCGTCTCACTCGTACGCCTAGGCAGATCGCGACTGATAGACGCTTTCGATAAGCCTAATGCAAACGAGTCGATGTCTCGCCAGGGTAATAGTCCGATATAGCTGACACCTATTTGGAAGCTCTGCTCCACCTCGTTTCGGTCCTCCGGCGCAAACCCGGTTCGAGAGAACCAAGCTAGTCCCTGTTCACCATACTCACGGTAAACCATTTGCTCCAGTGAGGCATAAAATCCCTGAGTGCCATCATGTGCAGAGCCACCGTAAAAATCATCGAAGCTGCCGCTATGATGCCAGATGCCTAGCTTGAACACACCGGGTAAGCTTTCATCGCCTTCATTGTTCCAGTGATAACCCATCTCACCCATGAACATGGTGCCCTGTCCGTTACCCATTCCCCAGTGTAGGCCGTGCCGATTCACCGAATCATCGCCATCCGGTGAATCAAATGTATCCCCATCAAACACCCCAAACTGTAAATAGAACGTCTCGCTGGGATGCCACATCAAACGGCCGCCAAGCGCAGGGATGTAAAACGCAGGACCGGTATTGACCGTGTTCATCGAGATAAACTCCGGCCAACCGAAAGTTGCGTTTAAGAATGCGCCAGCTGTGTCCAGTATGGTAAATTCCTCATCCGCCAACAGCATTCCTGCGCGCAAGCTAAGCGCCGGTGTATCAAATTTTTTTTCTAACCACGACTCGTATAGCCGAATGCTGCCGTACCCCTCAATATCGCTCACACTCATCATGTCGCCCACGCGACTGGAGATGCCGGATCCGTGAAGGTCCATGCCACTCAATCGCAATATTATTCCTTCCCAGCCAAACGCTTCACCAAGGTCAGCATCCAGACCGAACGAACTCAATCCGTTGTAGCCAGTGCCGGTTCGTTCTCCGCCGGAAACATTACTCATCACCTCAGCGGTATAGTCGAAAAATATGTCAACCCCCTTGTCATTACCCCATTTAGTAAACTCCCCAGCATGGATGGTGACCATCTGAAGAACAATGACTGAAAACAATATGATTCGTGTCATCTAGCCCTACTTATTCGCCTATTTTAGGGCATCGACGATAGTGTTGATATTGTGTTTTACCATACCAACAAAAGTGCCGACATCATACTGTTCACCATTACCTTCATGCAGTTCGCCCGGCTTACCGCAAGCATCCGAAAACAGCTCACCGCCAACCTTCACACCCGCATCCTTGCTTACCCTCTCAATTGCTGCTGGATTGACGCTACTCTCAACAAAGATTGCTTTGAGCTTCTTGCTTTTGATGAAATCCACAGTATTGGTAATGTCCGCCAGCCCTGCCTCGGTCACGGTGGACAAACCCTGCACAGCGATCACCTGAAATCCGAATGCTTTGCCAAAGTAGTTAAAAGCATCGTGGCTGGTCACAAGTACCCGTTGTGACTTTGGTAACTCCCTGATTCGTTTGAGCGCCCATTGGTGGACAGCTTTGTATGACTTCACCACCGTCTCGCCGCGCTTGACATAGTACTCCTTACCAGCCGGATCTTCAGCACTGAGCCCCTCAACCACCGTCGCTATGCACTTGCTCCACAGCGTTGGATCACCCCAGATATGCGGATCCCAGTGACCTTCAAATTCCTGCGGCTCGAGTCGGTCTTTTTCCGGGATCGATTCTGTGACGGCATAAACCTTTTTTCCACCTCGAGCCATCTTAAAAAAAAGGTCAGACATCCTGCCCTCGAGCATTAGTCCAGAGTAAAAAATAACCTTGGCACGCTGCAGTTTCACCACATCACCCGAGGCCGGCTTGTAAAGGTGCGGATCAACGCCCGGGCCCATCAACCCGACCACATTGATACGATCGCCGCCTACCTCCTTCACCATATCGGTCACCATGGTTGAAGTGGTGACAACATTCATTTTGGCACAGGTGTCCCGTGTCAGGGTCGCTGCAGCTACCAATCCAAATGTAAGGGCCAAGATATACCTCATAAAAAAATGTTTTCGTTCGAAAAACTAATAAAAATAGCCAGAAAGGCAAAAGTTAGTCATGCCTATATTTCAAAATTCCATTAAGGTCAATTACAAAGTTAGTCGCGGCTAACTTTTAAGTTCCACTGAGCTTACTTGGCTAAGTGCTTGTTTCTGTAATGTTGAGGTTTGACTGGATAGCGAACCTTGTTTACCTCTCGCCGACATGCAATTTATGAATCTTCGTTTCTTTTCAATCGGCATTCTGACGCTTGTTCTGGTGGGTTTTGCAGACATCGCTACGGCTGGGGACTGGTATCGGTGGCGTGGCCCCAATGGAAATGGCATCTCCGATGAAACCGGTTGGCTGGCCAAATGGTCCGATGACGGTCCCAAGCGGCTCTGGAAAGCTAGAGTCGGCACCGGATTTTCCTCGATTACCATCTCGGATGGACGAGCATACACTATGGGAAATTCAGGCCGTGGACGGGGAAAAGAAAAAGACACTATTTTTTGTTTTAATGCCAATACCGGCAAAACGCTTTGGTCACACAACTATGAAGCCAAGCTGGATCCAAAGTATTACGACGGGGGCACCAGTGCCACGCCTACGATTGATGGCAACCACCTATACACCTTAAGCAAAGACGGACTTCTGATCTGCTTCGCGGCCGTCGATGGCAGGGTAAAATGGCAGAAGGATGTAGCGAAGGCAGTCAAGGCCAAACGCCCGTCTTGGGGCTTCGCCAGTTCGCCGGTCGTTTACAATGATTCGTTGATGGTAAACGTAGGCACTTACGGAACCTGTGTCGACAAAAACACCGGCGACATAATCTGGCAAACNGGTAGTGATGCCTCTGGTTACTCCTCAATGGTGAAATACGTACGCGAAGGCCAACAGGAGGTGGTACTATTTGCAGGGGAAGAAGTCGTAGCTCTTGATCCCAGAACTGGCAAGAAGCGCTGGAGTTATCCGTGGGAAACAAAGTACGGAGTTAACTCAGCCGACCCGATCTTGCTCGGAGAAATGGTTTTCATCTCTTCCNGTTACAATCGAGGCTGCGCGTTACTTAAAGTTTCCNGCGGTAAGGCCACCAAGATTTGGGAGAACAAGAATATGTGCAANCACTTCAACGCNTGTGTTCTGATTGAAGGCCACCTNTANGGCTTCAGCGGCAATACCGGTCGTGGCACNCTGCGCTGTCTCGAGATGGCCACCGGCAAGATGAAGTGGGAAGAAAAAAGCTTNGGCGGNTTTGGCGCTCTGCAGGCAATTGGCCAGAAACTGCTCATCATCAGCAATCAGGGCGAATTAGTCTTAGCGGAAACCAATCCTGAAGAGTTCACGGAGATCTCCCGTGCTCAGGTGACTGGTCCCAAATGCTGGACTACACCTGTGTTGTCAAATGGCCTGGTTTATTGCCGCAACTCCCGCGGAGACCTTGTCTGCCTCGACCTGAGAGCCAAATAAATCCGCCTACTCAACCGTTTCCCATCGTCCAGACCTCGCCGATCGAGCGGCAGCATCGGTGAAGAGCTGCACACGCCAGCCGTCCTTAAGGTCTGGATAATCCTCTACTTCACCTCTGTGTGCCTTACGCAGACTAGGAAATACATATTTTTCAAACCGGTTGCCGAATCCTATGTCTGGTTTGTTGTCGATAATTTCCAACGGTTCATTCGGCTTGGCCAGTGACAAGTTACCGCTCACCCTATCGATACCAAGAGAGGCCTTGGTACCGTGCAACTCCATCTCGGGTGCAATGCCCTTCCTGAAAAACGGCGCGTGCGAGAGGACCAGCGTACCGACTGCACCATCCTCAAATTCCCAAGCCACACTGGCATAATCATACGCCGTGCCCTTACGTCTGCTGGCATCCGCCTGACCACCAGCTTGACCAAGCTCGATAGCCTCGGTGAGATTGACCACACCAAGGTCTGGCTTGGCCGGAGTAATGGTATCGGCATGTGCCTGTACCCGAACAGCTTCCCTCCCAAGCATCCAGCTCAAGGTATCATAAGCATGTGATCCCACGTCGGCAATGCTTCCGGCTGCAGACACGGAATCATCGTCGCGCCATGTGAGCGGCATGTCTATCGGACGTGGGTTGTGCCACCGGTATACCACTCCACGAATCTCCCCGAGCACCCCAGAATCGAGCACTTCTTTTCCGCGGACGAACGGATCACAGAAGCGTGTCCAGAACGGCACGTAGTGGAGCAAACCTGCGTCGCGGTAGGCAGCCCACATCTCGTAGGCCTCGTTTGCATTGACCCCGACTGGTTTTTCGCAGAGCAGATGTTTCCCCGCCTTGGCACAAGCCATCACAGCCTCATAATGAAGAGCGTCCGGCGTGGCAACAATAACAAAATTGACATCCGGATGCTGAATGACTTCATGCCAGTCATTCGTCACCAGAGAAGCAGCGTCCTCCTCGCCGGCTCGATCCAGCAGTTCCCTACGCCGAGCGCACAAGGCAACAATGTTGGCACAGCTGCACTCGCGTATCTCAGCGCGATACGGTGAGCCGATATATCCGGTTGCTCCGATCACACCGATGTTGAACTGAATCTCTTCCAAATTGGATTCTTTTTTCAAGCTCACGCGACTGTGATAGCCCTGGGTCAGAGCTCGTTCAATCACAAATTCCTGCTGCGCAGCGCTTCGATAACTGCAGCGTTGTCCGCTTCCCCTAGGCCAAGCAAATTGGCTTTCTCAAGGATGGATTGATGCGTATCACTCATCGGGGTAATCGCTCCGAATTCATCAGCCAGCCGGCGGATAAGTCGAACATCCTTCAGATGTTGAGCCAAACGGGCTTGCGGTGGGTAGTATTCTCCCTTGGTCATTTTTTCTCCCTTTGCTTCCAGCGCCTTTGAAGTAGCCGGTGTTTCCCGGAGGATTCCCAGGGCCTCGGCGGCATTAAATCCAATCGCCTCAGCGAAAGCCAGGCCTTCTGCAAGTGCGACGCGATTGAGACCAAGAATCAAATTATGCACCAACTTAAACCGGGACGCAGCACCAACCGAACCGACATGAAAACGCTTACTGGTCAATGCCTGAAGCAACGGACGGCAGCGATTAATTGTTTCGTCCGTCCCACCAAGGAACAGGGCGGCTTCACCTCGCTTGGCCAGTTCACTAGAGCCAGCAACGTTAGCCTCGATGTATTCGACACCACATCCACTTAGCGTTTGGCCAAGAGTTTCCATCTCGCTCGGCTTGCCAGTCGTGGTATCTATGAAACAATGCTTTTCGGTCAACACTTGGCCAAGAGTCTCAATGACTTTAACTGCGATATCACTTGTCGGGAGCGAAAGCAGAATGGTTTCGCATTGACTTGCTAAGTCGCTTCCGTTTTCGCACATCGTCATGCCATCAAGCAAGGGAACAGCGGGGTCAAGCCCAAGCACCTCCCAGCCCTGCTTTGCGAGGCGTTGGCCAAGCGCCCCACCCAACAATCCCACCCCGATTATGCCTACCCGTTGCGACATGATTACCGATTGTTTGTGCTAATCCTTGATTGTGCCTTCGACTCCTTTTGGCATCAGCAATATTCCGATCGCGCCACAAAGATAAATCAAACTAGTAATTCTACCGATCTGGCGGAAGTCATTGTCAAAATAAGCAATCAATCCCGCCGTAATAAATACGGTAAGGGCGGTGATGATCCGGCCAAAGTTAAAGCAAACCCCAGCCCCAACCGAACGCACGCGGGTGACAAAGAGCTCGGGGAGAAATAAAGGAAGCCATCCAAAAAAGATACCACTGAAAAAGCCAAGTATCCCTGTCCAGATAAGAAATATTCCAGGTTCAGTTGGGCTGGAAAACCAAAACATACATTGGGCACTGGCAAGGCAGATCAAGCTATTCAGCAAGTAGCTACGTCTTCTACCAACAAAGCTAGCGACCCAGCCTCCAAGAAAACTGCCTACAATCCCAGGCAACGAACGCCACATGATAACCTGGGCCTTTAAGCCGTCCGATCCGGCATCCTCTGCCCACTTGACGGCCCAATTTGAACTGCCCCAAGAACCAAACAACGGTACAGTCGCGAGTAAAATCCCGATCAGCGTCACAGCAAGCATACCGGGTTTAAAGATATCAGCCGTACCTACTCTGGACGTTTCACTGTCAGATTCTCTTCCTTCTTTCTGAATCAGCCAACGCGGCGATTCCGGAACAAAAAAAGGAACCAATAAGCCAAACACAATCGGTGCGCCTCCCAGTAACATAACCCAACGCCAATCATCGACCGTGACTTCCCGGACATACTTGCCAATACTAGCGATGAAGAAAATTCCGATATTGGCCGCAGTCCCGATCACTCCAGCAAGCAACGGCCGGGAAACATTAGCCCACGCCTCGCTCATCAATGCGACGCCATTGGGCCACATTCCGCCCACACCCATGCATACGATAAAACGAACAATCAACAATTGCCCAGGTGACTGTACAAAGTATGCAACCAACGACATTCCGGAGTAACAACAAATTGCAGCCGTCATTCCTTTCACTCTGCCAAATCTGTCTCCCAACCGTCCGAATACTAGCCCGCCCGCTGCACCGCCGAACAATAACGCGCAAACATAGTAACCGAACCATTTACTGCTATCGGTTTTGAGTCGATTTTCGGCAACTGCCTTGGCCAACTCCTCGACTTCGCCCTCATTTTCTTGCTCAATCTGCTTTAAGGCTATAGCACGGTCAGCATCAATCACCTCGTAGAAACCCGAGTTTTGCAATAAATCCTTTGCAGCGGAACCCATGGCAAGTGAAGTTGTACCAAGGTGCATTCCAGCAAAAAACCAACCGAGAAATGCAGAAATCACGATCAGGTAACGCCCAGTCTGCGTCAGCGAATTGGTGGAGTTCGAAGTTTGAGTCGACACGATTTTCACCTGATTGATAGCCGCGGATAATGCTCCCGTGTTGACAGCAGTGCAACAAATTGGTTTGGCCAGCTGTATATTGCGTGAGACATTTCCTGCCTCAATTATTTTGACTCAACAATCATGATCCGTCTTGCTCTCATAAGTAAAACCGAAACGGCGGAGGCTTACGGCATATTGAGCACCCGGCTGCATCGGGCAGCTTGGGTTGCCTACGCGTCGGTAGATTGCGGTGACTCTGGCAAAGCGCTTGGTCAAGTAATAGAAACAGACACGGCAGATGCACTGTTCGCTGACAAAGCGGATGCATTCGATGCAGTCGTCATCGACGCCGACCAGTCGAGTACCGAGCGCTTGGCCAAGACGGCATCATCGCTTGGCAAACCGGTTCTTTTCAGAGCATGTAGCCTCGGAGGACTTGGTCAGAAGAAAACGCTGATGATGCCATCACATCCATGGCGTTTCATGCCGTCGATCCAATCAGTAAAGCACAGCCTCGAAGCCGGCAAACTTGGACAAGCGGGACTGATGCGTATCCATCGTTGGCTGCCATCTTACAAATGTGGCATATCGAATACCGAGCGTATTTTGCCGGATGCCGACCTTGCCTGCTGGATGTTCGGCGGCGCACCTGAGACAGTGTGGTCACTACAGTCTGCAGCCAACCCCGGTTACATCCAGTTTCATCTAGGATTTGCTAACGAAGGCATGGCAATGATCGATATAGCCGGGTCACTACCCAGCGGTAGTGATTATTTTTCAATGACGATGATTGGCGGCACCGGCGCGGCCTATGCGGACGATCATCACAATATGAACCTTCTATACAATGGCGGGCATCCGAATGCACTCCGCACCAGTCAAGGCAAGGTATATTTAATCAGGGAGCTTCAGGAATTTGTCGATGCCATTATCGAAAAGCGCAAGCCAAGCGTAACCCCGGCTGATACGGCGATGGCTGTGGAAGTTGTTAAACGGATTGTGGATTCGGCGGAAAGCCGACAAGTAATCGGAAGAAAGGAGGCAAACTGAGGTGGCAGTGAAGAAAACTTTTCGGGCCGGGGTGTTCAGTGTAGTGAAGCATTGCTACCTGCCACGTGCCGTCGCGGCGCATCCACGTTTTGAGTTAGTCGTAGTGACGGATGACGCTAATCAACCTGACTGGGTACACAAACGCAATCAACTATTCGCCGACGAGTTTGGCATCCCGTATGTAACCGACGTGGCCAATACGATCGCCGAATACAATCTCGACATAGCAGCTGTTAGCCCCGAGGTGGAGAGGCATTGCGACCTCGCAGTCCGCGCGGCTGATGCTGGATTGCACGTGATCGCCGACAAACCACTATCCACCCGACTATCTGATTGCGACCGACTCGTCGAAACGGTTCAGCATAACAAAGTGAAGTTTATGCTTTGGAACCGGAACTATCTCCCTGCGGTGATTCAGGCTAAAGAAGCGATTGCCTCTGGGGCGATCGGTGAGTTGCATTCCATTCATGTTGATTTTTATTTTTCGAAAGATGCAGGTCCACCCAAGGGCTCGCGCAAGGAAGGCGATCCACCAATCGACTGGCTAGAGCGGCAGATGGAAGCCCACGCAGATGGTTCTGATGGAGGTGTGGGCACCGAAGCAATGGGCGAACTACAGATTGAGGGGATCTATCCGCTGGGCTATATGCACCTATTAACCGGACAAAATGTGCAACGAGTATTCGCCCGCACAGCGACACATTTTCATCAGGCCAACGTAGACAACAACGTTGATGATCTCGCCACAGTGTCGCTGGAGTTAGATGGAGGAATTGTAGGATCGTTGTGTATTGGTCGCATCGGGGCAGCGAGTCACCCGGACATTGGCGAGATCAAGATTCACGCCATCGGCTCTGAGGGCGGATTGGTGATCACCGAGGCTCGACCAGAGGTCAGCATCTACTACCGAGATCAGTCTCCGCTGGAATTCAAGAACGAACGCATCGCCAACGAGAACGATTTTCTTTTGATGGAAGATTTCGCTCGGTCGCTCGACACCGGCAGCGAACCGATTCTCAACGCGAAAAACGGACGCGATATTGCCGCAACCGTGTTTGCCGCCGTCGAGTCCGGTAAGTCCGGCCAACCGGTGAAGGTGATTTACTGAGATGACACCCGTTAAGTTGAAAAAAGCGCTCCATGACAACGGTCCAGTTTTCGGAACGCTGATTGATTCACCGTCACCGTTCTGGCCAAAGGTGTTGGGCAACTGTGGGCTTGATTTTGTGTTCATCGACACTGAGCACATCGCACTTGATCGGAGCCAGATTTCGTGGATGTGCCGAACATACACCGCGATGGGCTTGCCGCCGCTAGTTCGCACCCTCTCGCCGTCTCCATACGAAGCAACGATGGTGCTGGACGATGGAGCAGCCGGAGTGATCGCTCCGTATATCGAGCAGGTCGAGCAGGTCGAGCAGCTTCGTGGTGCCTCGAAACTACGACCGTTGAAAGGAAAACGTCTCGACGATACTCTAGCGGGCCAGCCTTTGCCCGGTCAGCTCACCGATTATGTACCCGACTTCAATCGGGATAACCTGCTTATCATCAATATCGAGAGCATGCCGGCGGTTGAAAATCTCGATCGCATCCTCGACGTACCCGGAATCGACTCGGTGCTCATCGGGCCACACGATTTGTCATCGAACCTCGGCGTGCCAGAGGAGTACGACAATCCTACTTTTCTCAAAACTGCAGAAACGATTTTTACCAAGGCACGACAGAAGAGAGTCGGGGCGGGGATTCATGCTTGGGGCGATGTCGCCAGCCAAGCGCGCTTCGTCAACATGGGAGCCAACCTTATCATCCACAAGGCCGACATCATTTTTTTCAAGAATGGTATTCGCTCTGAGCTGGCTGAAATCCGTGAGTTGCTTGGCCTGAAGACAGACGATAACACGGATGGGGAAGTCAACATTTAACACATGACTCGATTTCTTCTTTGGGCGGCATTGGCTATCACTGCCCTTGACCAAGCGCAGGCGGCGGATGCCAAACCAATGAACGTACTATTTATTGCTATTGATGATTTGCGTGCGGACCTTGGTTGCTACGGTGTCGACTACGCGATTTCACCAAACATCGACCGCTTGGCTAAGCGCGGCATGGTATTTCGTAACCACTTCGTACAGGTTCCCACCTGTGGTGCTTCTCGGTACGCAATGCTAACCGGCCGCAGCCCGGCTGTAACCGGTTTCACCGGGGGGAACGCCGGGTTTTACTCTGGAAAAACCGCACTGTCGGCTGAGACTCTGCCGGGAGCCAAAAGTATACCGGAGCTGTTTAAACGCAACGGCTACCATACAGTGCTTATTGGCAAGATTTCGCACACGGCGGATGGCCGTGTCTACTCCTACAACGGTGCCGGGGATGGCCGTGACGAGGTGCCCAATGCCTGGTCTGAAATGTCCACTCCATACGGTATATGGAAACGCGGATGGGGGATTTTCTTCGCCTACGCCAACGGTATACACCGCGAGGACGGCTCCGGTGCAAAAGATCTAGTAAATTTCACGGTCAATAATGACGACGATCTGCCTGATGGCCAAATGGCAGTGCACGCGATCGATCGACTAAAGCACCTCGCCGGACAAGATAAACCATTCTTCATGGGGCTTGGTTTTTTCAAGCCTCACCTTCCGTTTGTTGCGCCGAAACAGGATTGGGAAGAACTCAAGGAAGCTAACGTTCCTCCACCTCCTTATCCGAACAAAATCAAATCGTCCTACTGGCACAGCAGCGGGGAGTTTTTCAAGTACGACTTTCCCTATCCCAAGCAGCCGCTCGCACCAGAGAACGTCATCAACGCGAGACGCGCCTATCTGGCCTGTGTCCGTTATATCGATAGACAAGTGGGACGTGTGCTCGAAGCATTGGACGAAACCGGCCTTAGTAAGAACACGATCGTGGTGCTCTGGAGCGACCACGGCTGGAACCTTGGGGACTCGGCGTTATGGGCCAAACATACCCCGCTCGAACGCGCTGTGCGCAGCCCGCTTATTATCAGTGTCCCCGGAATGAAAGAAGCCGGCTCGAGCAGCGACGCATTGGTCGAGTCACTTGATTTATTTCCCACCATCATCGAATTGACCAAGCCGCAATTTAAAAAAACAGAACACCCAATGGACGGCAAAAGTTTGGTCCAGATTTTGGACAATCCATCGGCAAAGGTACGGGATGCAGCATTGAGCTACTGGCGTGATGGTATCAGCATACGGACTCATTTCCACCGCCTTGTTGTCACCCGAAAAAACGATCAGATCAGCAGGGTAGAATTATACGATCGGTCCACCCAATTTGATCCTGTCGAAAATAAAGCCGAGGCCCACCCAGAAATAGTTGAGCAGCTGAAATCATATTTGCCTTAAAGGAAAGTTAACTCACCAATGTACCGATACGGCCGCCTAAAATGACTTTTCGGAAGTTGTGTTTCTTGAAGAGGTCGAAAACGATGATCGGCATCCCGTTGTCCATGCAGAGTGAAAATGCGGTTGAATCCATCACGCGAAGCTGTTTTTGCAAGGCGTTTAGGTAACTGATTTTTGTAAAGCGCTTAGCCTTCGGGTTTTTTATCGGGTCACTGTCATAAATACCATCAACCTTAGTGGCCTTAAGGATTACCTCAGCGGCGATCTCGTTGGATCGCAGTGCGGCAGCGGTGTCAGTTGAACAGTACGGATTTCCGGTGCCGCCACCAAAAATCACCACTCGCCCCTTCTCCAAGTGACGCACCGCTCGTCTACGGATAAACGGCTCAGCAACCTGAGACATGGTTATGGCCGACTGAACGCGTGTCGGCACACCCTGTTTTTCCAGCGCATCCTGCAGAGCCATGGAATTGATCACAGTAGCGAGCATACCCATCTGGTCACCAGTTACCCGCTCGATTCCCTTTTCGCTGCCTTGGAGTCCACGAAAAATATTTCCGCCCCCGACTACGACCCCGATCTGCACGCCGAGTCGAGCCACCTCTCGCACCTGTGCAGCGACATCGTGAACCGACTCGGGACAGATACCGCCAGTTTCCCCGCCGAGAACCTCACCGCTGATCTTCAAAAGAACGCGACGATATTTAGGTTTTTGGCGAACAGTCGTTTTAGGGGTTTTCTTTTTTGCAGGCATGTTTTTTTTGGGGGCATGCGGACGGCAAATCAATCGCACATAAACTGGGTTTGGTGTGTAGCAGCCCACACCGCCCTCCGTCAATGCAAGGATGTTCTTTTAGATCAAATCCCGACTCTGCTCGACTACTGCAGGCTGCGCCGGTTTAATGCCGATGTGCCGTTAGACAAACTCACCATCATAGGCGCCGGACTGCTTGGCGGGTCTATTGGTCGAGCAGCACAGTCAAAAGGCTTAGCAAAGCGCGTGGCCGCACTGGTGCGCCGGCCCGAGAGCGTGGCTGAGTGCCTTGCAATTGGAATTGCCAACGAGGTGACACTTGATCCCGAGGAAGCAGTCGATGGAGCAGAATTAGTTGTGATATGTACACCAATCTCCGGCATGGCCGGCTTGATCAGGGGTATACTCCCTGCACTTGAGCCTGGAGTAACGATTACCGACGTTGGCAGCACAAAAAAACGATTAGTTGGCAAGTTAACACCACTCTGTGAAAAAGCGGGGGTACACTTCATCGGCAGCCACCCGATGGCCGGCAGCGAACAAACCGGACCAGCCGCAGCCCGAGCGAATCTCTTCGACGACGCCATCTGCGTGATCACACCGACTGACAACACCGATACCGGTGCCTTCGTTATGGTAAAAAGGTTTTGGACCGATCTTGGCTTACACCCAGTCGAAATGGCACCCGACCTACACGATCACCTCGTCGCTCGATCCAGTCATCTTCCACACCTGCTGGCTTCGACCTTAACCGAAAACGTTCTAAATCGCACGCATAGCGAACAACAAGCAAGACTTTGCGCGACCGGCTTTCGTGATATGACTCGGTTGGCCGCCGGCTCGCCTGCAATATGGCGAGATATCGTCGGCTCGAACCGCAACGACATTCTTGCTGCAATCGACGAGTTCACAGAAGATCTGGGTCGACTACGCCGGTTGATCGCCGGAGACTCTATGGAAACAATCGAGGCATGGTTGCAACACACCAAGACTATACGGGATAACTGGAGCCNTTCCACCGACAACGACTGACTATGCCGTTGCCCGANTTGATCGAGATCGTCCCACTGAGCGCCGCACCCGATGGTGAAATCACCGTACCGGGCTCAAAGAGCATCACCAACCGTGCCCTTATACTGGCCACCCTCGCAANGGGTGACATAACACTTGAGGGAGCGTTGTGGAGCGAGGACACACAGGTGATGGTTAAAGCGCTCAGACAGCTCGGCTACAAGATCGACGTTAAGCCCGACCATAGCGAACCGGGCAATCGCACGCTCAGTATTAAGGGGCTAGGCCAATCAATTCCGCCAGGCGGGACAGCNGAGCAGCCACTCGAGCTTTTCGTAGGCAATGCCGGCACGGCAGCCCGTTTTCTCACGGCATTCCTATGCCTTGGCCAAGGAGTTTACCGACTCTTNGGGGTACCCCGTATGCACGAACGCCCGCAGGTAGCGCTATTGCATGCGCTACGAGGCCTCGGCTATCGTATCGACTCGGAAAATGACAAACTGCCGGTTACAATTCACGGTACCGGTGCTAAAGGAGGAAGCTGTGAAGTAGACATCACAGAAAGTTCGCAGTTCGCATCAGCACTGCTTCTTGGCTCAAAACTTGGCAAATGGCAAATCGACATCAAAGGCGAGCGCGGCGCTGAATCGCCTTACGTAGCAATGACTAGCGACCTAATCGAAACGTTTCCAAGTGACGGCGGTCGTATGACAATTGAGCCAGATGCATCGAGTGGCAGCTATTTTTGGGCCGCCGGCCATATCTTAGCGGCAGACGGCGGGAAACCTGTAGCCGTAACCCGCTGGCCAGAGACCGATTGGCAAATAGATGCAAACTTTCCTTCCATGTTACCACTGACCGGTGAGCTTTCACGCCAAAACGACCTAGGCGATAGCATTATGACCGCGATCACCATTGCTCCATTGGCCATTAGACCGGTACGCTTCACCGAATTGGGCCGGCTGCGCTTACAGGAATGCGAGCGAGTCATGGCTCTTCGCAATGGTTTGGCTCAGTGTGGCGCCACAGTCATCGAGAACGGTGACACCCTCGATATTTCACCGGGCGAACTACACGGCGCAACGATAGAAACATACGATGATCATCGCGTTGCGATGTGTTTTGCGACTCTAGGATTGAAAGTACCGGGCATTCGTATCAAAAATCCAACCTGTGTTCGCAAAACGTTTCCCACGTTTTTCGAAAAGCTCGTTGCACCTGCTCCACAGGGTCTAGGCGCCACGCTGCTGGATGAACAGGGCTGCAGACTGAACCCGGACCAGCTAACGGCGGACTGAAAAAGGAAACCAATTTATAAATGGCAGAAACAATCGTTATCGCACTGGATGGAACCAGTGCCAGCGGTAAAAGCACGAATGCCAAGCTGATCGCCAAAGCGCTAGGCTACGCCTACGTCGACACCGGCGCTATGTACCGGAGCCTTGCGTGGCACTGTCTCAAGAAGAACGTCGAACTCAGCGACATTAGGGCAGTCGCTTCGCTTTGCCGACGCTGGAAAACCGAGCTGCGCGATGACGACGGCCACATCCGCCTCTACGTCAACGGTTACTTTCCGGAAAAGGAAATCCGCACTGCCAAGACGAGCGCTGCCGTGCCAGCCGTCGCCGCCGTGCCGAGTGTACGAAAGTGGATGAAATCCAAGCAGCGTGAATGTATCCGTTTTGGAAATCTTGTGATGGAGGGACGCGACATCGGCTCAAACATCTTCCCTGAGACAGAATTCAAGTTTTATCTCGACGCCGCACTGGACGAACGNGCTAAACGCCGCGCCGCCGANGGTGTGGATGAAAATCTGGCCGAGCGTGACAAGCGCGACAGNCAGCGCGCTGCTGCGCCGNTGATGATCCCGCTCGGGGCGCGTATCATTAACAATTCGGAACTCACTGCTGAGGAAACCAGCGCCATGATCATCGCCGAGGTGCGCGAACGGCTGGCGGCAGCCGGATGACCCCGCTCTACTGGCTGGCGTGGAGCGCGTCCCGACTGGTGTTCCGGAACCTATTTCGGTGTCGGGTCTACCATCCTGAGCGGGTGCCGACTGCTGGCCCAGTGATCCTCGCCGCCAACCATGAAAGCTACTTCGACCCACCTTTAGTCGGCAGCAGTCTGCCGAGGCCGGTGAACTATCTTGCACGCGAAGATTTGTTTTCACACCGACTCTCAGGGCCATTCCTTCGCGGTCTAAACTCAGTGCCGGTTGATCGCAAAGGAAGCGGAGCCTCTGGGCTAAAAGGCATCCTGAGACGGTTGCTCAATGGCGATGCCATCCTAATATTCCCTGAAGGTACGCGATCGCACAACGGCACGATGCAACCGCCACAGACTGGAATAGGGCTAACCATCCTAAAATCGCATGCGCCGGTCGTACCGGTACGTGTCTGGACCTACAAGGCTTTCGGCCGGCACCGGAAAATTCCTCGTCCTGCCGTGATCGCAGTGAAGTTTGGCCACCCGTTACCGTTCAATTCAGTGCGCAATCAAGCCAAAAATTGCCCGCGCACAGAATGGCGTACGCTTTATCAAAAGGTAACGAACGAAACCATGACAGCCATCGCAAACCTACAGCCAGTCATGGATGCCGACTAATACTCTTGGCCGAAAGTCTTACTTGATCCCTGAAAGCCTCGCTTTCCAGATGTCATACAACTTGACAGTAGCGACAACATCCCGCACGCAGTACTCTGCAATTTCCGTGTGCTTTCCCTCCTCCATCAATTGGTTCACATCCATTCCGGTAACACCGTGGGACTTGGGTGACTCAACACCGAACACCCTGCAGTAAAAGTCAAGATTGAACCGCCGCGCGGCACCGTAACGGCCGCTAACATTGTAAAAGGTCAACTGCTCAGCCAGATCACAGTGTGGTTCTGTGGCAAACCGGTAACCCAGCCAGTTCTTTTTTGTGATCGGCACGTCAAGCTGCGCCGAACGAAGGTAAAGGAATGGCACATCGAACTGCCGCCCGTTGAATGTCACCACCTTATCATAATGACCAGCCACCGCCCAGAACTGAGCCAGTAGCTCCGCCTCATCCATCACCGGCATGAACTCCACCCCGGAATCAGCCCGAATATTCGATTCGAAGTCATCAGCAGTGAAGATCACCTGACCACGAAGTGTCTCGGCGTTGATCATCGCCACACAAACCACCTTCGCAGTAAACGGCCATAGATTCATCATCCGGACCAGTTCCTCCCGCTTGGCCTCCTGCTCCGCTTCTGTGGACAGGATGCTGGCTGGCCGCATCAAATATTCCTGAGCTTCCTCCTCGAACGACTCAAGTGGAACAGCGGAAGTCTCGATGTCAAAAACCAAGGTAGCCATCGACAAAATATGCCATGGTGCGACCTTAAAAAGAAGGATGGAGGTTCCGCACGGGGCAGAACCTCCAAACCGCGTTATACCCCATTAGGGGTTCTTATGATTTGCGCTTCGCCTTTTTCTTGGCTTTACGCTTAGGCGCTGCCTTCTTCTTGGCTGCCTTCTTCACAGCTTTCCGCTTGGGTGCTGCTTTCTTCTTGGCTGCCTTCTTCTTGGCTTTACGCTTAGGCGCTGCCTTCTTCTTGGCTGCCTTCTTCACAGCTTTCCNCTTGGGTGCTGCTTTCTTCTTGGCTTTCTTTTTTGCGGCCATTGTTCGTTGTCACCTCCTTGGTTTTTGGATTCTTCCACTACAACGTGTGGAACCAACACTTGACAAGAAGCACTCTATTTAAGAAGAGTTAACTTCTTGGGAGAGTTACTCTAGGGCCAGTTTTTTTTTTAGCAACAGAAAAAAACAAAAAAATGTTTTTTTTTGTATGTCATTNCAGAAGTTAATTCGCTTCAGAAANCCGATTTATTTCCTATCGCCTTGNCCAGTCTAGATGTCGATGGAGAAANTCNAANGTCGCTTNNCCNTTGATTGTGTGAGGACCATCGAACCATTCGATNTCACAATGATCCTTCAACTTCAGTTTTCCCTGATAAAGGAATCGCACCTTGGCAAATTCCCAACCCACTGACTCGTCTGAAGCAACACCATCGTAGTGTCCACGCTCAACCATGAATGGACGCGGCGCGATCAATCCAGCCATCTCTGAATAGTTGAATGTACTGCCAAGATCCCACTCAAAAATNTCGTATTCACCGCTATTNACATAACTGTACGGATTGCGAGTCGATGCGTTCTTATCCACCCACTCGTTGAAGTCCGCCGAGCAGATNGAAAGGCAGTAGTCAGTCACCACNGGAGGCACTCGCATCGCNGTTTTTCCACCGTAGCTAAGTCCATAGAATGCAATTCTTTTTTTATCAACAAATGNGAGAGTTTTAAGCCAATCCACAATCTGTTGATGTTGTGGAATTATAACTGAAAANAAGGACTTTTTGAGCGGATTAGCCTTCCGCTGGAGGGTTCGAAAACGGTCCCNAAAAATATACAAATTTTGAGGTGAAAAGGTNATAAAGCCACGNTCGGCAAGCTTGGATGCGAAGTCGTGATAGGCTTGATGGTCACCTTGNATAATATCNTGCGGNCGACCTTCCAATCCGTGCTGGCAGACCACCACTGGACGTTGTTCATTAACCTTCAAGTCACGCGGTAGTATTAATATACCATACGCGATAACATCGGGAAACACATCGAGCACGACTTCGTGCCCCACCCACTTTTCCGACTCGATACTTTTACGGCTTCGTACGTTGAACGGAAGCACTTGGTTATCAAATCTACCTATCACATCCTCATAAAACTGTCTGCGATATTTTTCGTTGCTAGTCTCGAATTTGGCGAGTGAAGAGGTGTCTGGCTTGTAGTACTTCTTACGCACAAACGGGCTCTCGCGTAACANCCATTGGGTGTGCCGATCCAGTTTGTGTACCTGTTTATTATGGCGCTTGACCGCGTTAAAGNCGTTTCGCCGGTCACGAATGTGCACGGTGCCCGCTTTGGCAAGCNCNGCATCTGGCTTAAGTNTATTNAGGAATAATCCAAGCGCCTTATCTCCAAGCGCCTCCTCAGAGGAGACCAACTTGATGACTGGTTTGGGCTTCAAACCGTTAGTTAATTTCCGGGCACGATCCACCTCGGCTCGTACTGATTCGATAGCCGGTGATACCACCCGCGCCGGTGCACCNCGGCCACCAGGAATAGTNGCCTCGGGNCCTTTTGCTGCATCAATGATCAAAGCACGCGGTACGATTAATGACGCCAACTCAGCATCACCAAACTGCTCTAGCAGTCCAAATATATTGCGATCAAGTGGTTCCTGCCAAATTTTCTGGCGCGAATCGAAGTAGCCACTTACGCAGGTGGCATCAATCCGCGTATCTGCCGCCGCAGAGTAAAGAGCAACCAACCCACCCTCACCCCAGCCAACGATACCGACTGGAGTATCCGCCCAACGACGCTTGAAAAAGTCCACCACGGCGAGAGATTGCTGCACCTCGTAGCCGACCATGTGCCGCCCCAACTCGAAAGCTGATCGGTAAAGATATTCACGGTTGGACAGCTTCGACATTTTCTCGGTACGATTAATGAGTAGTGGGACGACAACCCGGCAACCGCTCTCGGCCAATCTACGGGCAAACTGCAACTTTGGAGGCAGACCCTCCGCCAAGCCGGCAATATGCTCGGGGAGCTGATTACAATCNGGCAACGCAACTACATTTGCAAAAATCGCGCGGCTGCGTGGCTCGAGCAAAAGGCCGGTAGCAGTGACATCGCCAAACGCTGGCCAACTGACAGCGCGTATGGAAATGCGATCTGTCTGCCCGACAAGCGCAGACTCAGCCGTGGTGCTCACGAGCGTTAAACTATCGAATTCAATCCGTTTGTCCCTCAGTCCAATGATGTGAGCCATACGCCGTCGGTTCGGCTCGACGGACTTTACGTAGGCCAAAGGCGAGGTGAAGTCGCGCTGCCAATGTTGTTCTCTACGCACGATTGAGTCGGAAATTTCGCGCAACAGAAACCGGTCGACACCAGCAACAAGCCGCGAAGCGATATCACCCTCAAGTGTCAGTGGTGCGGTATTCAGAATCGGCTGCGCCTGGACAACTTGCATCGATAGGAGACAGACAAAAAATAGAGCTGTTGAGTGAGGGTTCTTCATAAGCTTGATTTCCTGGAAATATTTAGGCTAGGCAGCCAATCGCTCAAGTCAATAACGTCATCTTTATGAAGATCACCGAGAAAAGATTGACGTATAGTGCTGCCAATAGATCGTCGATGGTCACACCCCAGCCGCCAGGTAGCGACTGGCTTGACCCGATTGGCCACGGCTTTACTATGTCGAAAAACCGGAACAACAAGAAGACAACCACCGACAAGAACCAGTTTGTTCCTTTAAAAAAATAAACCCACTCTGGCATTGAACCGTTAGCGAAATATAATGACGATACCCAGCCGGCAAAACAAAGCGGCAAAGCAATGATTTCGTCGAAAACCACCGAACCTGGATCGCGTTTACCGAGCAACATTTCTGCACGACCACACAACCAAACAGAAGTGATCCCAAGAACCAGAAGTGATCCGACAAAAAACTGAAAACTTCCTGGCATCAATAACAGAATGAATACTGGCAGGCCTAGCAGCGACCCAACAGTGCCTGGCATCACCGGCGAACGGCCTGTTCTTAGACCCTGCGCAATGAGAATAATAAGCCAGGCCACGGGTCAACAGTCGTCGAGGTACACTTCGCGGTTTTTCCATAAATAGAGAAACCCGGAAAGGACAGTAAGGGCTACGGCAACCCATATGGAAATCTCCGCCACCCACCATGCCCAAGCGTGTCCGACAACCTCGATGGCAAACAATTGACCGACAATTCCCCAATCAACGTGGCTGTGCGTGACAAGTAGCGCGATAATCGCCGTAATTTGTGAAATGGTCTTATTTTTCCCCTGCCGCTCCGCCGACAGGACGAGGTTTTTGCTAGCCGCCAGCAACCGCAACCCAGTAATGGCCAATTCTCGAGCCACAATCAGAACAACCATCCAAGCCGGCATCCAACCCANCTCGATAAACGCAATGAACGCCGAACAGATCAGCACTTTGTCAGCGAGCGGATCCATTAGTTTGCCGAAGTCTGTGATCAAGTTGCGACGGCGCGCGATAATACCATCGAACAGGTCTGTCAAACTGGCCGCTATAAATAACACCAGTGCAATGGTGAACCGAAACGGGAATTCGCCCAGCAGTACCATCAGGAAAAATGCAGTGAGGATTAATCGACTGACAGTAAGCTTGTTAGGAAGATTCATGGTAGCTTGGCTAANCGAGTTAGACCGGCTCCGCAATTAAATCGTAATCAGTGTGACCAATAATTTTCACCTCGGCAAATTGGCCAAGAGGCACGTCGCCTCGGATCAAAACACGCCCGTCAATGTCCGGTGCATCAACCTCGCCCCGGGCGATGAGGCTGGCACCGTATCCAAGTTCTCGGTCACTGTCCCCGGTTCGGATCAAGCCGTGTTCCCATGAACTTNTGTTTGCTTGTTTCAGTTCCTCTTCGTTTGTTTTTTTCTCGACCAGCACGCGCATGGTTTTACCTACCTGTGCCTCAGCAATCTGCCGACTGATCTCCAGTTGAACAACCATCGCCCGTTCACGACGCTCCTCTTTTTGTTGATCTGTCAACTGGCTTTCCATCGCCCCGGCCTTCGTGCCATCCTCCTTGGAATAGGTGAACACGCCCAGTCGATCGAACCGCACTTCGCGCATGAAATCGAGTAATGACTCGAAATATTCCTCAGTCTCACCAGGAAAACCAACTATGAAAGTTGTACGTATGGCGATGCCAGGAATACCATCACGAATGCGACCGATCAAATCGCGAATGTATCGCCCGCTGGTCTCGCGTCGCATCCTCTCGAGCATCGCATCGTGGATGTGCTGCAGCGGTATATCAACGTACTTGACAACTTTTTTGCACTCAGCAATGGCAGAGATGATTTCCTCGGTCCAGTGCGCCGGATGGGTATAGAGAATACGAATCCAAAACTCGCCCTCAATCGCGTTTAGTTCTCGAAGCAGGCTGGCAAGTGTCGAGGCATCCTTCGGAAGATTACTTGCCGCATCTGTGAAACTTTCGGGCGAAGCGATGTTGGCCCGGTGATCAGGGCGCAAATCAAGTCCGTAGTAGGTGGAATCCTGCGAGATTAGATTTAGTTCCTTTACGCCGTCGGCTACGAGTTGTTTCGCCTCCCGAACAATGTCCTCCTGTTCACGACTGCGATGCGATCCACGCATACGCGGAATGATACAAAAACTGCAAGGGTGGTTGCAGCCCTCGGCAATTTTCACATAGGCAAAATGATTCGACGTAAGGCGAAAACGCGGCGTCTCGAACTTGGGAATGTAATCCGGTCGAGAATTAATATCAACCAACGGTTCACTTGAAGTGGCGAGGTTTTTTTCCTCGTCTCCGACAGCAAGTTCGGCGACGGATCGCTTGGTTTTCTCAGTGTTTTGATTTAGTTGGTCCTTTGCTTGATCCAGCCGTGATCCTCGATGGTCNACGGCTTGGCGTACAATTTCCCCGACCTGCTCGACTTGATCGATGCCCATAAAGGCATCGACCTCCGGCATCAACTTTGGGAGTTCCTTTCGATACCGCTGTGATAGACATCCGGAAACAATCACGGCCTGGGCCGTGTTCACATGCTCTCGAAACTCGGTAGACTCGAGGATGGTATCAACGCTCTCCTCCTGTGCAGCGTCGATAAAGGAGCAAGTGTTGACGATAAGCGCATCCGCTTCGGCGTTTTCGTTGGTAATCTGGAATCCCTGCTTCAATAGAGAACCCATCATCACCTCAGCATCTACAAGGTTCTTCGCACAACCAAGAGAGATCATGCCCACCTTCAATGGTTCATTATTATCGGTATGATCACTCATTCGGCACGCAAACTAAATACAACGATCAAAAAATTGAAGCAGTTGTTTATANGATGATGCAGCATCTGTCCTCGTACGAATATGTTTCCTGATGTCGCTGCCAAGTCGGTTACCATCGGCAAACCACTTTACGTACTTGACATATTCACTCTGCGTTCGAGCTAATCTGCCGTTCACCCCGTCGTCAATGATCTCGTTGTAACCGGAGATATCGAATGCCACCACCGGTACGCCGAGGCTGTTAGCTTCGCGAGGTGTGTAGGCGTATGTTTCACCCCACTGGCTTGTGCTGATGAACAAATTCGNGCGGGCATAGGCGGCGGGCATCGACTCGCGGCNAATATGCCCGTGGGTATGCACATTTTCATACTCCGCCGCTGCGTCGGCAATCATCATGTTAAGCTCTCCGTGACCGCAGATGTGCCAGTCGATTTTTTTTCCATGTGTCCTGTTGACGGCATCGATCAGGTTGCAGAGATGGGTGATGCCTTTTTGTTCGGTTAGCCGCCCAGCCCAGAGAATGTTGAATCGCTCCGTATTAACGATAAACGGGCAGCTGGACCTCTGAGCATACGCAGCGTAACCGACAGCATCGAACGGATTGGAAATTTTTTCAACTAGGTGCGTTGGGAACTGTTTCTTGATCGCCCTTGTATCCAGGGCTGAGATCGTGTGAAAACCGGCTACGGGCTTGGCCAAGCGGGTGTAAAGCGGTGAAGAGTAAAGAAGGTTGTGCAGCCGACTATGAAAAGTGCCGGCGCCAAAATACCGATGCGGACAATGGCATCCGAAAATGACCGGCGGAACCCGATAATAGCCGATCAGGTTGTGAAACAAAAACGCCTCGGTAATTTCGTTGCGACTATATACAAGATCGTATCTACCAAGCACCCGGGATAGTTCCTGAAAATTGGCGCACTTTAGGTATCGCGACTGGCCAAGNCGAGCCTCGATGGATTCTCGTCTCTCGCGATAAATCGTCGAGCGATCGAATCGCCTTAAAAAGTAAATCGAATGCAGTTGGCCATAGCCGAGGTTGAAGGCATCGTCCATCGTCACGCAGTCGGCCTGCACGCCGGACAATCCAGACAGATGTGAGGCAGTCTGAATGCAAAAATGCTCCATCCCACCCGCAGTCTCGAGCTGCACAGTGTTGAAAATCGCAATCCGCATTAATGCTTATCCAAGGTTTGTTTCCGGACTTTGAGACAGGTCTGGATCTTGGTGATCGTCCCTGTATCGAGATATCTTGTCGTTAGTTTTCCAAGCATTTTGTCACGCCGATCGTACAAGCGTTTAGCCTTGCGTGGTCTATTACGCGTCAGCAGATAGGCCGTAAGTAACGGCAAGGCCACAGTGGAGTCGACGTAAGCCACCACGCAATCCGGCAGAGTGTTTGGATCCACCTTGCCCCAGCTTACTGCCTCCGCCGGGGTGGCTCCGCTGAGTCCGCCAGTATCCGGTCGGGCATCAGTGATCTGCAAAAAATAATCGTGACCACTCTCCTCAATACCCATGACCTCCTGAATCTGCGGCTCGGTCTGAAGAATGAAATTCTTGGGCGACCCGCCGCCGAGGATGAAAACCGATGAAGCCAGTCCGCGAGACTTGGCATCGTACACGATAGCCGCCGTCTGGTTGACATCATGGTTCGGGTCAATGGTCAGCTTGGAATCACGCAGGGCCATGGCGGCGATGTTCATACCTATCGAGCTGTCGCCGGGGCTGCTTGTGAAAATCGGAATGCCGCACTCATGGGCGGTCGCTAGCACGGAACTGTCCTTGAGCTTCAGCTTGCGACTCCGCTCATGGACGTATTTGCCAAGTAGATAATGAAACTCATCGCTGCCCATCGGCTTCTGGAATTCCGATCCGTTAATCACTCGCCTCACAAATGCATCCGTGTCGAGCAACACGTCGTAATCAAAAAGCACATCGTAAATACGGATCACCGATTGCTCTCGCAACTCAAGGTCATCTAGAAATGGAGAGCCGGCGTAGAGCTTCATGTCCAGACCATAGTGGAGATCGTGATACAGATTTGCGCCTGTCGAGACAATCCAATCTATGAACCCTGCCTTCATCAGTGGAATGAGGCACGACTTGCCGAGTCCAGCCGGAGTCAGCGCCCCTGTCAAAGTAAGTCCGACTGTGCCGTTTTTGGGTAGCATCTTTTTGCTGAGTAACTGTGCAGCCTCGCGCAGACGACCGCTATTATACGCCATAAAAGTTCGGTCGATGAGGTCTGCCGCCGAGATATCTCGCCCGATACCCAGTGGATTCAATCGCGGATAATTCGTGAACCGCCGGGAACCGGCTCTGCTTTTCGCTCCCATGCCCCAAGCGTCCACACACAACACACCAGTGGCAACCGCATTTTTCCGAATTGCCGTGCGAGACCAATTCCAGTTTTATTCGGGCCGCGTGAAAATAGTCATCCTTGATGCGTACACGGCCAACCCTGGCGACCTTGACTGGGGCGGATTTGAGTCGCTTGGTCAATTGCAAACTCACGACCGCACCCCGCCNAGGTTGNTAATCGANCGAGCCTCCGATGCCGAGATTGTCCTAACTAACAAAACCNTGATCGACGCCGNANCCATCAACTGTTTAGCNAAACTCCGCTACATCGGCGTATTGGCCACCGGATACAACGTAGTTAACCTGGTCGCCGCCGGGGCACGCGGTGTACCGGTCACAAACATCCCAGCCTATTCTACGCCGGCGGTGGCACAGATGGTGTTTGCGCATGTGCTCAACCTAACCCAGCATGTTTCAGCTCATGCCGGATCTGTCCGCCGCGGTGACTGGGCTAAATGCCCCGATTTTTGCTTCTGGAACGAGCCGCTCACAGAGTTGAAAGGACAGACCTTCGGGGTCATNGGACTTGGCCAAATTGGTCGAGAAACGGCCTGCTTAGCCAAGGCTTTCGGCATGCAGGTGATCGCGTACAACCATCGCCCTCCCAAGGAACTACCCGACAGCATCGAGATGGTTGAACTGGATGAGGTGTTCTGCCAGAGCGATATTCTCAGCCTGCATTGCCCGTTGACGGANAAAAATCANCACTTGGTTAATGTTGATCGACTAAAAAAGATGAAGCCTAATGCTCTACTTATCAACACCGCCCGTGGACCTCTGGTCAACACTGAAGCACTGGCCTGGGCATTGCACAACGGCGAGATCGCCGGGGCCGGGCTGGATGTAATGGAGACCGAACCCCCGCCCGCCGGCCACCCTCTNTACTCAGCCCCGAACTGTCATATCACTCCACATATTGGCTGGGCCACGCAAGCTGCNCGAAAGCGACTGATCAAAATTGCTGTCGACAACGTAAAGGCCTTTCTTAACGGGAACTCCGTGAACGTAGTCAATGAAGATCAACTCGTCTGACCGAACAAAAATTAGAATATCTTATCAAGATTTTTGCATTTAATGCCGCTATAAAAATAGGCAATTAAATTTGGCCCAGCGGAGCATCGGAAATCCAGAGAAGCGAACCGCTAGGCGTACGTTCATAGAATGGAATCAGGTCGGATGCGGCCATATGCAAGCAGCCGCGCGATGCCGGTTGACCCATAGTAGATTCATCGCCAACTCCATGTATGTAAACGTACCTTGCATGGGTATCGACTTTGCCGCCTTGGTTGAAACCAGGCTCAAGCCCCTCCAGCCACATAATGCGGTGTGCGATGGGAGCATTGGGTTTATCTGTGACAGTGCCAATGATTTTTCGGCTCTCGAAAACGGAACCAACAGGAGAATCACCGCCTATTTTTTCCGCGATACGATGCAAGCCAAGCGGCGTTTTGTTCGAATCCTCCTTTTGGCCAATACCAAAACGCGAAGTGGATATTACTAGGCGATACTCTTCGTCGAATTCCCACCCGCCGATCTGTCGATAATCGGCCATACGCTGATCGACAACACTTGCACAAAGCATCCTCGGCGTCGGTTCGATGCCAAGACGCTCGCACACATCACGAACAGGTTGAAGCGTAGCNGAACTCATCACAAAGGTTTAAAAAGAACCTTCGATTTGCGTCCGCTCTCCTTCGCTACGATGCGGCGAGCCTTAGGGAGATCATCAAGTTTGCCTTCGGTGAAACCGGCCTTAGACTGGAACCATTTGAAAGTCTGTGTAGAAAGCACGAACAGTTTGCTCAAACCGCGGTCACGGCACAGTTTCTCAGCGTATTCGACTAACTTGCGACCGATGCCCTGATTTTCATGTNCAGAACTGACACACACCGCACCCAACTCAGCAGCGTTGGCCTCAGTGAAAATCGACAGCGAAAAACAACCGACCGGATTGCCGTCAATCTCGAACAAATGATATTCACCAACGTTTTCCTCAAGATTGGCCAAGCTGCGATTCATAAGTTCCTCTGACTCGACGGCGCTCTTCGTGAGCGCGAGGATGCAACCGAGATCAGTTTTTTTTGCCGGGCGGATCTGCCGATATTCGTTGGCGTAAACCAGTGTGCCGATACCCGTATTAGAAAACACCTCGGCTAGCAGTCCCTCGTGTACGCTACCGTTGATGAGGTGCACTCGCGGAATACCAGCCTGACAAGCAGCGGCAGAATTACGGGCCTTTGCTAATTGATCCGGTTCTAGACTCCCCAACTCATGCTCAAGAATCTGGTCGAGTTCACCGTTGGGCACCTGACGAATCACTTCACCATCATGAATAAGTCCGTCGCGTGTTGTAACATAAATCAACTTAGTCGCACGCAGNCGAACAGCCACCTCACGCGCAAGATCGTCGGAGTTAACACGGTAGGTGTTTCCCTCGCCATCAAAGCCAAGTGGCGGGATAACAGGAATACTGCCTTGTGCTAGAAGGGTTTCCAAATGGCCTAGGTCAATTCTCTCGACCTTGCCAGCAAACTGGTGGTCGGTGCCCTCGATGATACCACGCGGATGCGCTGTCACTGCATTAGTCGAAACACCGCGTAAGCCGTTAGCAGCAAAGCCCTCGAGAATCTCGTGAGTCAGCCGATTAGCCGCTGTAAGCGCCAACTCNAGCGTGGGGGCATCCACCGGATTTGTACCGTCAAGGTCTGTCGGCGCGATACTGCGCTCCATCGCTATCGCGGCGATCTGGCTGGCAGCACCATGCACCAGTGCAACGCGAATGTTAAGAGAACGCAGTACAGCAAAGTCTAAAAGCAGATTGGCAAAATTCTCGTCACTGACAATCGCCCCATCAATGCTGACAACAAAAACTCTGTCCCGAAACTTCGGTATGTATTGAAGAATTCCCCTGAGATCGGTTGGTTTCATGTTGCTCCTCTGGCGCTTGGACAAGCGAGCGCGCTTTGCAAATAAGAAAAGCGATTCCCTCCAGGTTCAACCTATTTCTGCTGCACAACCANCGCTGCCGCCTGAGCAGGATTGGATTCCGGCTTGAACGGGAGAATTTTTGAGAAAGTAAGTATCTGCACCAAACCTAACAAAGAGATCGCCGTTAGTAGCACACTCCAAGTTTTGAGCGTCTCCTTCTCGGTAAAACCACTAAGCCGCTGGACAACCCAAAAGCCGCTGTCATTCATCCAAGACAACGTGATCGAACCGAAACCAATCGCGAGGAATATGTAGAATGGATGATAGTCCAAACCTGTTCCGTCACCGAGAATCGCAGCCATCAATCCTACACCGGTAATCATCGCCACTGTGGCTGAACCCTGAGCAATNCGAATAATAGCAGTCGCACCCCAAGCCAGCAAGATATAGGAAATACCATAGCTTTGCGCCAAAGCCTCTATGGTTTCACCAATACCAGCTAGACGAATCATACCTCCAAATGCACCGCCNGCACCGGTTATCAGGATGATGACACCTGCGGTCTGCAGTGGATCTTCAAGCGTCTTACCTAAANTACTCATCAGNCCACCATCCAACGGTCGGCTCTCACGAATTATCTGCGAAGCTAGGGTGTAAATCGCAAGCAGCGCAGCTAGTAACATCGCGATATTCGGCGAGCCAAAAAACTCGAGGTATTGAAACCAAGCCGCACTGCTCACGGTGCCCTTGGCAAGCAGCTTCATAATCGAAACCAGCGAAATCAACACTACTGGCAGTGCGATCGGCAAAGCCGATAGAAACAGGTTCGGAAGTTCGGAATCTTTTTTGTCTACNATCGTCCGAAGCTCACTCGTCGATGCGCCAGCCGCCTCCCTCATGGGAATNTTGAACTTCGTGTCGAACCTCTTTGCCAAAAACAACACTAACCATGCCGGCAACAGACTGGCAGCCAAGCCAGACATCATNGCAACACCCAAATCCAATTGAAGACCATCAGCGATCATCAACGGCCCGGGAGTCGGCGGCACCATTGAGTGAGTGATTGCACCCGCACCAGCCATTGCAATCACATAAAGCGTGTAGCTTCTGCCTGTACGTAAACTGAGTGCCCTCGCCAGCGGAATCAGCAGAAAAAAAACAGTGTCGAAAAAAACAGGAATCGACAGAAGAAAACCGCTCATCAAAAGCACCAAGCCGGCTCGATTCTCACCAAAAATGCCCAAAAGCCAACGCACTACGCGATCTGCTGCGCCACTGCCGAGCATGCATGTGCCAATAATCGCCGCCAAAGCCACGACAAAACCAATTCCAGCAGCCGTGTTCCCGAAACCAAGCAGCGACCAATTCACAGCCAATAACATGTCATTGGCTGTGTTATCCGGTGTATCGTTAAGAGCCACACGACTCTTGAACAGACCAACATTCTCGGTGGTCATCCCTGGNAATTCNCCAGTNAGCAANCCTGTCAACACTGCAGCGAAAATCAGTGCCAAAAAAGGATGCAACTTAAGTTTGATGATAGAGATGACAATGAACGAAACACTGATCGCCAAGATTCCAAGTGGCCAGTAGGAAACGGAATCAGTTGCTTGAGCCAAGATTGAATGAACCATAATTTGACAATGGCGGTTGTTCGGACACAGGTAGTCCCTCAAAAAAATGCTAGTTGGTCAAACCAAACCTTGATCGATTGCTAATTCAGGAACCCAAAAAAGGTCCCTCTAAACCATTATTTCGAGGAACAATAACTGAGTACAAGAAATGAATCCGCCCAATCCGGGCTAACCTATTTTCTCAATTTTAGTTGTCCTTTATGCCGTTCAATTATTGAAACTCAACCTGTAAAATCGCTTGGCTGAATTTNTTGAAGAATTGTCTTTGTGCACTGTNCTTGCTGATTCTGTTGTGACGGAAGTCAATTTTTTCCAACTTCGCAAGTCTGCACTGTATTCAATTGCATAGATCTCTCCAGCTACCCCTAGAATAACCAGTTCCTGATTAGNCAAATTGTATTCAAGCATGACAAGTTGACTGNCCAGTTTGGCTCCATGCTCTGATAATACAACCTTCGATTCCTCATTGGCATAATCAAGCGGAGTTAGACCGGATGAATCTTTGATGTTTAAATTTGCTCCAGCAATAATAAGTGCTTTAGCTACATCGGATCGACTAGAGGCGGCCCAGTGAAGCGGCGTGCTNCCATCAGCATCTTTTACATTTAGATTTGCTTTGCNATAAATAAGCAGCGTTGCGATTTCTTCATTGGAAGCATAATGCAATGGAGTCGTCTTGTCGGTTGACAATGAATTCACTAAAGCTCCATTTGTAATTAGAAAATCAACCATCGCTTCGGATCGGGCAAAATGTAAACANGTCATCCCTTTATTGTCTGCGGCCTTTATATTTGCACCATTCTCAAGGAGCATTTTAGCACCATCCAAATGATTAAAAATCACGGCTTGATGAAGTGGAGTAATGTTGTTTTTTCCATGTGTGTCGACATCTACTCCGAGTGACAATAAGTACTTTACTGAATCGAGCATGTTTTCTCCAATCAAGCTATGAATTGCTTCATTGCCATCTTTTGCCTTTGCATGAATATTTGCGCCCCCATCAATTAAAGCTTTGGCTGTTTCTGGATTGATAGCTACGTGCAATGGTGTCCACCCCCAGTCGTCTCGCACATCAGGATCAAGCCCTAAATCAAGAAGTAACTGTACCATTTCCGTCCTCCCGAAATGTGCTGCTGCTCTTAGGGAGGTTTTACCCAAAGACTTTTCCTTAAAATTATAATTAGCCCCTGCCTCAATCAAAATCTTTGCAAAGTAAGGTAGCCCTCTAGTGCAAACCACTCGGAACGGAGTATCTCCTTTGCCTCGCTCGATGTTTACATCTGCACCCCCTTCTAATAGAACGCGCAGTAGAGCTTCATTTTGATTGCCTAAAGCAGTCCACAGCCCATTGTGAATCTCAGGGGCTCCATCTGGATTTGCNCCATTCTTAATAAGCCAGGATACCATTTCTATTTTGCCAGAAACACATGCAAGCTCTAGAGGGGTTAGGGCGGGAACTCTCCCAATTACTTGCCCAAATCCTAGCGGGTTTTCCAGTTTACCATCCTCCCCCATTAATGCGCGAGTATGCCTAAACCATTCTGGGCCTACATTTGCATCGATAACTTTAACCACTTCACCAACTTTGAAGGTTGGAGGATTATTTTTCAGTGCAGTTCCCTTTAACCAAATCTCATTTAAACGCAGAAATTGAACAGCGCCTGATTTGGGATGCATTAAGTGATGATCCTTAGCAATGCTGATAAAAGTATCTCCCTCCTTCACCGTGTATGTTTTGATTTCAACGTCATTGATAGCCTTCGGGTCTAGCTGGATATTCACATCTGCACCATTTTTTACCAACTCGATTGCAATATCGATACGCCCGTGAAATGCTGCAACGTGAAGAGCGCTATGACCGTGTATCAGTTCATTGACATCCCTTCCTTTCGAGAGAAGCCTTTTTGTCAANGCTACATTTCCCTCAAAAACAGCCATGTGAATCGACTTCGCGAGATCTGGATCATAGTAAGGAGGAGTATAGAGATTTTTTATTTCGAAGAAATCAGTAGGATTGCCAATGACTCTCCCAGCTTTGTCTATTATGATAAATTTAATCCGAAACTCATTCGTCTGAGTTATACTTTTCAGTCTAACTTTTTTGATTTTGAACGNAGCGGACTCAGTAAGTTTTGTAGTATTAAGCGTTTTCCAGNTCTTACCGTCGTCAGTGGAATAACCAAGCNTTACTTCAANCCCTGCTTTGTNGNGGTACTCAAAACTCAGCTCATTATCATCATCTAGCGTCAAGTCTAACCTAGGACTTGTGAAAGTCGTCTCCAAATTCCAGTCGCNCATGTGTGTGGTAGTTCTTGACGCGAAGGGCCTCANGGTATTCATACGCGCAATTTCACTTGAAATAGACTTGAAAATACTAGANGTAACAGTCTTGTTTTTTTGCCAATCCGTAACCCATCTGCCTCCGCCTCCGCCTCCACTAATCCCACCTCCACCACCGGAGATATACCGCTTTTTAGAATAAGTAATCGTCTTGCTTGATGTCGTTGACTTCCAACCGTCCATGTCCGTTTTAGAGAAATCAACATTGTAAGGTTCTGAATGCCCAAGTGTGCCNAGNCAAAANNCAANTAATATANTTANTAGGTTTCTTTTTTTCATGATGTTTTTGCNGTCGCAAAAAACAAACTGANGTGCNGCGTAGNAANCAAATNCAAGNTNATTCNCTATTGCAAAGCACCCAGCAATGGNATTCGTTTATTTGNTCAATNANCNACCTTCATAACAAGCTACGTGCTCTATTCAAGCCTAAAGAACTCATGTTTTTCGGTTTTTATCCTTGGAAATATCATCTTAACGACCATTTAGTGTGGGAGCATTCCATAGGCAGTTTTTCTTTTTCTCCCGCGCAAAAAGTAAAAACGGCTTGCCGGGACTGTGTGAGCAGAGCCATCACTGTTACCGACATGAGCACCACCCTTCTGAAAGTTTTTAATGTTAACCTGAGGATCGGCTTTTCAAAGTTTAACAGAGAGCTTGATCCCCTTGCCAGCAATCCGCTTGGTCATAATCAGNCAAAGAGATTGAAAATTTGGTTTCATNGCAGTTGTATTTAACATTATGCCAGAATCCGTTGTNCGCATGAACACCAAATATAGCGCTGTTGNNTACTTGGCCCTTGGCTTAGTATCGCTTAATTTAAGCGCATGCATTTCTACAATTTCATGTTCTTAAGTCTGTTAATCGTCTTAGCATCATCTTTTTCTCTTGCGCATGGCATCAATACGGATCTCCCCGATGAACTTCAGGTTTTTGAAGGGGTTCAACAACAACTGCTATGGAATCACCTCACTTCACAATGTGAACAATTGGATCGGCAACGTGCCGAGCACTTAGCAAAAGCACTTAAGTCTCCAACCGCACTGAAGAATCACTTGGCTAATCTCAGGAATAATTACCGTAAACTGATGGGTCCTTTTCCAAAGAAAACACCACTTAATGCCAAGGTCACCGGAAAACTTGATGGAAGTAGTTATCGAGTGGAAAAAGTATTGTTTGAGAGCCTGCCGAACCATCATGTTACCGCCCTGCTATACCTCCCAGTAAAAGGGGACGAACCTTGGCCAGGAGTTTTGTTCGCCTGCGGTCATTCAGCAAACGGGAAGGCTTATCAACCCTATCAAACGGCTTGTGCCTTGCTGGCACAAAACGGGTTTGTTGTTCTAAGCTTCGACCCGATCTCACAGGGTGAACGCACTCAGCTACCCAAAGCAGTGCGCTACGGCACTACAACCCACACTCTACTCAACCATGGAGCGCGTCTCACCGGGCGCAGCGTGGTTTGGTATTCGGCTTGGGACGGAGTGCGTTCGATCGACTACCTCCTCTCAAGGCCTGAAGTGGATAGCTCCAAACCGATCGGCATGACAGGTACCAGCGGTGGCGGAACACAAACAACCTTCCTAATGGCCATAGACGACCGAATCGGTCCGGCAGCGCCTTCATGCTACACCATGCAACGCACCGATAAGTTCCGAGGCAAAAGCGGTCCTGCGGATGGTTGCCAGCACTTAGCAGGCGAAGGGATTTACGGAATCGACCACATCGATTATTCGTTGATGCGGTTCCCCCGACCCACAACCATCCTCGCTGCGAAACAGGATTTTTTTGAAATCAATTCAACCCGCGAAACAGTAGGTGATGCGAAAGCAGTCTTTGGCGCGCTTGGCCAAGCGGACAGGTTTGCATTCTTTGAAGCAGACGCGGAACATGGGATGCATATCGAGCACAGGCAGGAAGCCACTCGATGGATGCGTCAATGGCTATACAACGACCCTCGACCAGTCAAAGAGCCGAAGAATATCCGACTGTTCGCCGACGCTGAACTACAGGTAACCCGAACGGGACAGGTCTGCGACGATTTCTCTGATGAAACCAACGTTGCTGATATCAGCCTGCGACTGGCGAATCGAATGAAAACCAAGAGGCAACGTTTCTGGGCGGTCAACCCTGCTAAGGCCCTAGGCAAAGTGCGCCAACTAATCGGCTTGCCTAAAAACCTCCCACAACCCACCGTGGAACTTGGTAGACAAATTAAAAACGATTGGGCACTTGTAGACAAATTCACGTTTCATCGCCTCGGCGACATGCCCGTGCCTGCCTTGCTCTTTCGTCCGCCCAATAACATCGACCAGACGCTTGATGTGATCATTTATGCCGACGGCCGGGGCATGCGGAACGCTGCCCGCGTCAATGGTCCAATCCGGAAATTGGTAAACGAGTCGACAGCTGTGTTTGCTGTGGATCTGCGCGGCCTAGGAGAAACGCGTGACCAAGGTAGCAACGCTAAATATCACAGCCACTCTCACCGGGTCGGCAATGTTGCCACGCATATTGGTCAACCGTTACTTGGCCAACGGGTCCGAGATTTGTTGGCGGTCGTGGACTACCTAAATGAAGTCGGCAGTGAACGAGTTCGCAGTATCCAACTGGTCGGTACCGGCGCAGCTGGACCAGTAGCACTGCATGCCGCAGCATTAGATGCACGCATAATCAAAGTCGAACTACGCAACTCAGAGGTAAACAGTTGGGTGGAAGACGTTGTGGCCCAGCCTCTCCGCCGCGAGATGGTCGATCACATTGTGCCCAACGCACTCGCCTGGTACGACCTCCCGGATCTTGCCCGCCAACTTGACGCCCGGCTTAAAATTCAATGAATTTTGGTGTCATTTCACCACAATCGATTGTTAGGCGGAGCATGCTTGGCCGAAAACCCCCACGGGGCTGCGTCACTGAACCAGGGTTGAGAAACAGGATGCCGCCGAGAGTCTCACAGAATGGCTCATGAGTGTGCCCAAATATAACGACGTCCGGCTGAATCTGTTTGAGTCGCTCACATAGAGATACCTGTAGGCGGTGTGGATTGACTATATGCTTCACAAGAAATTTCTTTTCGCCGAGCGTCACAACCGCCGTCTCATCGAGTGGCATATCGCCATCAGTGTTGCCAAGCACGGCAGTCGTTGGCGCAATACCTTCCATTTTAAGCACATACTTGTACGGGCCGATATCGCCGGCGTGTATGATGGCATCGACACCAGCCAGCGACTCGGTGATTTGCGAAGTCCAATCACCATGATTGTCGGAAATAATACCTACGGTGATCATGCAGGCTCCGGACTAGGTTGAGAGGGGTCTTCCGTCTCCTCGTCGTCCTCTACCAACGCTGGTTCAGGTTCCGTGGCATCCAACGCCTCACTCCATTTCATCGCACCAGCAAACAGGCCCGTAAACAACCCTGTGCCGAGCAAAGACTTCAGCCCAAACCACCATGTTGGCGGTAACCCGGGCAGGCCAACCGTCAGCGCCTGTAGCCAGCCGACAATTGTCTTAGCGTAGCCTGGATTTGCAATCCAAGCAACCGTATTGGAGACGATGTAAAAAAGCAGCGCACCTAGTAAAGTACCGAGGAATAAGCGGAGATAACTGCGCCGTCGAGCCAACCACTTAGCCAAAACTACGAACAGCGCTAGAATCATCCAGTTAGAGATCGATGCGGGTGCCATTACCGACACACCGTAAGCGAAACTATTAAGCAGCATATCGGTTAATACAATTGTCGCCAGCGGTAGTAACCAGCCCATCCAGCCGGGTAACCAGAATGCCGCACAAAACAGCAGCGCGTGCGCAGCACTGAAATTTTGTGGCATAAGACCAGGCCATCGGCTCACCGCAAAGAAGAGCATCAGCACCAAGGGCAACCATATCTTTCGTTCCACGCACGGATACTACCCAAGCGCTTAGCCAAGCGCAAACCGTCCGCTTGCTGCCATGCTTGGCCAAGCGTAGGCTAGCCCGTGACATGAGCAAAGACTCTCCCCCTTTAATCTCGACCCGGCCCGGAGCAACTTCGGCACGCAAAGGCCGTGGCTGGATGTGGTTTTCCTTTTTCCTAATAAGCTGCCTTTTACTAGGCGGATTCCTCATCGTGATACTGCTCATTGGTACCGCCGGCATGTCGTCTGGATTCAACGACTCCAATAATGTGGAAGTTGCCACGCTACGAGACAATGATAGCGAACACAATATTGCGGTTATCGATCTGTCCGGACTAATCGCCAGCTTCAGTGTCAATGCGAACGGTAATAACATGGTCGAATCGCTACGACGGCAATTCAAATGTGCTCGTGAGGACGACGACGTAAAAGCGGTGCTGTTTCGTATTAACTCGCCCGGTGGCGAGGTGCTTGCGTCGGACCAAATATACGATATCATCCTCAAGTTTCAGGAAAAATGCGACAAGCCGGTCGTGGCAGTTATGGGCGCGTTGGCAGCATCGGGTGGCTACTACGTCGCCGCACCGTGCAACTGGATTGTCGCCCACAAACTAACCATTACCGGAAGTATCGGCGTGATAATGCAGGGCTACAATCTGCGCAACCTGATGGACAAAGTCGGTGTTCAACCGATGGTCTTCAAAAGCGGCAAACACAAGGACATGCTCAGCTTCGACAAGCGCGAAGAGGATATCACCTCGGAGGAACGAAAGATGGTGCAGGATTTAATCGACGAGACTTTCGACCGTTTCAAAACAATTGTGCGCGAGGGACGCGACCTCGGCCGGCGAAACAACCCGGATGACGGCAAGATACTCGACGACGGCTGGGAAGATCAGGCCGACGGCCGAATACTCTCCGGCACGCAAGCATTTGGTCACGGGTTCGTGGACGAACTTGGCGATCTCGACACGGCCACCGAACGGGCAATTAAACTGGCCGGCTACGAAGATGCCAACCTAATACAATACCGCGAACCAATGAACCTTGCGAATCTGTTCAGCCTCTTTGGTAGGAGCGAAACGAAGTCCATCAAGGTCGACCTCGGCGTGGATCTGCCTCAGCTCAAGGCAGGCAGGCTGTACTTCCTCTCTCCTTTGTTGCTATATTAAGCTTCATACACTTGTGTAAACACACTTCGAAAAAACAAAAGCCAGCCTTAAGGCCAGCTTTTGTCATTCGGATTATTTAAGAGTTGCTAACATTTCAATTACGCTGCCGAGGTCGGTTTTGCATGAAATGCGGATCCTCTGCCGGCAATTTGTAGTAACCGCGGAGCCGAGCCAACTCTTTTTCAAGTCGGGCCTGAACCACGGCATATTCCTCGCGGCCGTATAAACTCTGCAACTCGTTCGGATCGGCTGTCAGGTCAAACATCTCCCACTCCTTGTTTTCGTAAAAGTTGATCAGCTTGTAGTTGCCGTCGGTTACTCCGTAGTGACGGGCCACACTGTGGGCCCCTGGAAACTCGTAATAATGGTAATAGAATGATGTACGCCAATCGGTAGGCGTTCGACCTTTCATTAGAGGCACGAGACTGCGACCCTGCATGTCGGAAGGAATGGCCGCCTCGGCAATCTCAAGAAAGGTCTCAGCAAAGTCGAGGTTCGACACAATGTCATTGTTGATGCTCCCTGCCTCCACCACGCCAGGCCAACGAACTATCAACGGCATCACAAGTGACTCCTCGTACATCCATCGCTTATCATACCAACCATGCTCGCCAAGATACCAGCCCTGATCGGACGAGTAGATGACCACTGTGTTCTCCGCAAGATCGTTGTCATCTAAGTACTTGAGCACTCGGCCAATATTGTCATCCACCGACTGTACGCAACGCAGGTAATCCTTGATGTAACGCTGGTACATCCACTTGATCTTGGCATCTCCCTGCAGGTTAGCCTTTCGGAATGCCTCATTCTTCGGCCCATAGGCAGCTTCCCACACTTTCTTCTGCTCCTGAGTAAGGTTATTCGGACCTTTATTGAGCTTAAGATCGTTCTCGGACAAATGTCTCGCGATCGTCATCGCCTGGTTTGCAGCGGCAGAAGTGCGTCCAGAATAGTCATCCCACAGCGTCTCCGGCTCGGGAATTTCAACATCATCAAATGTGTTGAGATGCGCCGGACCTGGCTGCCAATTTCGATGAGGGGCCTTGTGCTGAAGCATTAGCATGAACGGCTTGTCACCCTTGCGTTCGTTCTTCAGCCACTCCAGCCCCTTGTCAGTGATAATGTCTGTCGTGTAACCGAAGTTCTTCTCGACCACCACCTCCCCAGCTGAATTGGTCGTGCGCATCGGAGGATTGTAGTACGGCCCCTGGCCGATCAACACATCGAAATGGTCGAAACCGGTCGGCACACTCTTTAGGTGCCACTTGCCGATCATCGCCGTCTCGTAGCCCACATTCCGAAGCAGCTTTGGAAAAGTCTGCTGTGAGCCGTCGAAAGGTGTACGGCCGTTTCGGTAAAAGCCATTCAAATGACTGTACTTGCCGGTAAGGATCACCGCACGGCTCGGACCACAGATAGAATTGGTTACATAGCATTTGCGAAACCGCATGCCCTCCTGCGCCAAGCAGTCCATGTGCGGCGTCTTATTAATACGCGAGCCATAGGCACTTATCGCCCGCGCCGAATGGTCATCGGTAAAAATGAACAGAACATTTGGCCGCTTGGCAGCCTCAAGCCGAGATACAGCCAAAAAACCGCAAATTAAGGCCAACACTGACAAAGCCACAGTTTTTTTAATAATGCCTTTCATGAAATAATGTCTACCAATCAATCGCTTGGCCAAGCCAACAAATACAACGCTGGTAAAGACCAGCACCCTAGCCAACCCAAACCCGCTTGGCCAAGACATTAATTGGAGCTATGGAACAGCCTGCATAGAGTGCAAAAATTGCCAGTGCAGTTTGCGTTCCACTTTCTAGCTACTCCACAAACTCCAACTCGGGCAATTCCGGGACAACATCCATTTCATAGCCCCGTTGCAAAAAACGTCGGATCGATTCGCGGCCAGCGTCACCGTAATCAAGCGTCCACTCGTTCACGTACATGCCCACGAATTTGTCAGCCAAATCAATCCCCATGTCGCGTGCATACTGCAAAGAGTGCTCCACCGCTTCGTCCCGGTTATCGAGGCTGAACCGGATACTGCGCTCGAGCACATCTGATATGACTTTTCGTTCAACAGCATCAATGCGCTTGTGTATGACATTGCCACCCAGCGGTAAAGGAAGGCCATCATTCTCTCTGCCCCACCAAACACCGAGATCTTCGCAACATACAAGTCCCTCATTCTCGAATGTCAACTGCCCCTCGTGGATGATCAGCCCCACATCAGCACTGCCCCTGTTTACAGCCCCGAATATTTCGTCAAAGGGTACAACGACATAATTGATTTGCTCTCCTTTTTTACCAAGCCAAAGCTGCAAGGCCAAAAAAGCACTTGTCATCTTTCCCGGCACAGCAATTCGTAGATCACCGATCTGCTCCTTTGTAAACGCTTCACGTGCCACCAACATCGGACCGTATCCATCGCCCATACTCGCTCCACTCGGCAGCAGGGCGTAATCGCCGCAAACATGTGCATAAGCATGGATACTGATTGCTGAAATATCCAACTCACCACGGCTCGCACGCTCGTTCAAAGTCTGGATATCCTGTAGGATATGTTCGAAGTCGTAACCACCATCATCAATCAGGCCCTTGGCTAGTCCATAAAACATAAACGCATCGTCCGGGTCGGGCGAGTGGCCCAATGTGAGTTTCGTTTTTTCCACGCAGCGAAAGGTACGATCCGGAACCCGATTTGTCACGCTGCGCCTTAGTTTTGTAGCTGACTCTAGCCTTTGCTAACAACAAGATTTAAAGTATCAATTCCGTCACAAGAAAAACACCCTATGGCTGCTGAAGTCTTCATTAGTTACGCATCACAAGATCGCGATCGCATACTTGATCTTGTCGACCGCCTGGGCACCGCTGGAGTCTCCGTGTGGATCGATCAAATGGGCATTGAAGGCGCCACGATGTGGAGTCAGGAAATCGTCGCAGCAATCCGCGGCTGCAAAATTCTCATCTTGGCTATCTCTAAGCATGCAGCCGGTTCCGAGAACGTGGTCAAGGAGGTTGCACTCGCCTCTGAGGGGCGCAAAGGCATACTCCCAGTTTATCTGGAGCAAGCCGAAATTCCAGAATCAATGGCTTACCAACTTGCTGGCATCCAACGAGTCGAGTTTTTCAAAGGTCAGGAGGACACCGCA
>PBKH01000028.1 GCA_002721375.1 Verrucomicrobiales bacterium | reverse complement strand
TTGCTAGTGTATTTATTAGGCCGTTGTCTTTGGCATGGTTGAGGAGGTTGTTAAGGATGGTGATGGAGAGATTCGCGGTTCGGCCTGTCCAGCCCAACTGCAACTTATTGGATCGAAATTCGAGAATTTGTGATTTTTCAATCAGGTGGATACGACATCGGCCAATCACCTTATTCCAGTGGTTACAAAACATTTTCTCTGAGTTGAGCGTTGCCTTTCTTTTTATTCCACTCACTTCGGCAAGATATTGAGGCCAGTATTCAGAGAAGAGTGGACTAGTTTTTTGCTTTTTGGTTTTTGGTGAATGCCTTTCAGTTTTGAGCCGTTCCAACTCGGCCTTAGCTTGAATTACTGACTGACTGGATAAAGGAATGCGCCTCTGCTTGGATTGCCCAACAGAGTCTCGTAGATTTAGTCTCGCGTAGAACTTATCTCCACGTTTCCAAAGACCACGAACCGGATGGTCAGACTCATCAAGTACGGGTTCAAAGACATGTTGTTTTTTGCGAGTGTCAGACTCAAAAGAGGCACAAAAAAAGGCACCACTAGATTTCGATATTTTCTTTTTCACTGTTAATAATTTTCAAACAGTGAAATTGGGCTTTGTTTGTTACCTTAAAAGAGTGGTGCCCGCGGCAAGAGTTGAACTTGCACCCCATTGCTGGGACATGAACCTGAATCATGCGCGTCTACCAATTCCGCCACGCGGGCATCGTGGAAACCCATAAAAACGGGGAAGGCTTCCTACTATTTCTTCGCGCAGCGTACAAGCACAATTCCCCACACAAAACTTGGTCAAGCGCTTGACTAAGTTGACAATCAGCGACTTGACCTGTGGCACCTTCTCTCTCATCATCTCTTGCCCGATTTACGGATTTACATTTCAAATAAAATATAAATATGAGTGCACCCAAGTTACACAATGCAATGTGGCCGGGGCTTGTCGGAAAGGGAGACGATGAAGGTCAAGAGCCTCCTATAAGTCTCGAGCAAATGCTCAACCTCTCAGCCGCAGCCGAAGTAAACGGTCAGAAGTTCGATGGTATCGACTACTTCCTGTTCCTCCCTCACACAAATCCAGAGGCCACTGATGACGAATTGAATGGCATCGCAGACTTAATCGCTAGTAAGGGTTTTGACATCGGTTCACTGGTCGCACCCATCTGGCCTGGCACCGTAGGTGACTCCGCAATGGGCACATCGGAACAAAGAGGCAAATTTCTAGAGGCAGTAAAGATGGCCTGCCGAATAGCCAAAATTTTCAATGAACACGGCACACGCAAGTACGGAGTTATCCGTATTGATTCCGCAGAATTTGGCGTTGAGAAATGGCGCAAAAATGCCGCAAGTAACACGACCACTATTATCCAGACATTTAAGGAAGCTGCTAAAATCGCGGCTGATCACGGTGAACGTCTTGCTGCCGAAGGCGAAATTTGCTGGGCAGGCATGCATAGCTGGAAAGACATGCTCGACATACTCGAAGGCGTCGGCATGCCAGAGTCTCTTGGCTTTCAGGCTGACCTTGCGCACACCTACCTTTACACGCTGGGTTACAATGCACCGGAGCATGCGCTTGTGCAGGAAGGTTACACCGACGAGGAGTTTTGGCCAGCCTACGAGAAGATGACCGATGCTTTGCGCCCTTGGACGATCGATTTCCACGTCGCTCAAAATGACGGTCAAGTTCACGGTGCCGGCAGCCACGACAAGACCGGTAAGCATTGTCCAGCCGACGATCCGAATGGCAAACTGGATATCACCAAGTGCTCCGGTTACTGGCTCAAGGACGCCGCCGATCGCGGCATCAAACATATCTGTTGGGACGGCTGCATGTTCCCTAATGCTACTCTAGAAAACCCGGAAACATGGAACACGATTCTCCAGGCTATGATCGATGTCCGTAATGCCCACGGCTGGGAGTAAGTTTTTGACATTATGAGCGATAAGAAACCTTTGAACATTGGACTCGTTGGCTATGGCTTTATGGGCCGAACTCACTCGAATGGCTACAAGCGCGTCAGCGACTTTTTTCCCGATCTCGGCTACCGACCCGTGCTCAAGGCCATTTGTGGCCGCACTGAAGATCGAACTAAGGCCTTCGCCGAGCAGTGGGGGTTTGATAGTCACGAAACCGACTGGCGCCAGTTGATTAAACGAGACGACATTGACGCAATAGACATCTGCACGCCCAACGACCAGCATGCTGAGATAGCCATCGCCGCCGCCGCCGCCGGCAAGATGGTGCTTTGGGAGAAGCCTTTGGCTCGCACAGCTCAGGAAAGTCAACCTATGGTGGACGCTGTGGAGAAAGCCGGCGTAGCAAACACAGTGTGGTACAACTACCGTCGCGTTCCCGCTGTCACATTGGCCAAGCAGATAATTGGGAGCGGCAAACTCGGTCAGATTTTTCATTACCGCGCCAACTTTCTGCAAGACTGGACGATCAGNGCAGACCTACCGCAGGGCGGCGAAGGCCTTTGGCGTCTCGACGCAGCAGCGGCCGGTAGTGGTGTAACAGGTGATCTGCTCGCTCACTGCATTGACACCGCCATCTGGCTCAACGGCGACATCAGCGACGTTTCCGCTGTTACTGAGACATTCATCAAGGAACGGGTTCACACGATCACCGGCCAGAAACAGGAAGTCACCATCGACGATGCTTGCATATTCCACTGCCACTTTGCCAACGGCTCGCTGGGTCTGTTCGAATCCACCCGATACGCCCGTGGCCACAAGGCATTGTATACCTTCGAGATCAACGGCGCTGACGCCTCCATACGTTGGGATTTACACGATCTGAACCGTCTCGAATTCTTTGACCACCGAGACGACTCAACTACTCGCGGTTGGCGAAGCGTTCATATCACCGACGGTGACATGCCCTACATGGACAAATGGTGGGTTCCAGGCCTCTGCATCGGATACGAACACACCTTCGTGCACCAGGTTGCCGACTTCATTAAGAGTCTGGACGAAAACATTCCATGTAACCCGAACTTCCGTGACGCTCTCGAGACCGCCAAGGTCTGCGATGCCGTCCTAGCCTCGGCAAAGGATCGCGCTTGGAAAGACGTGTGAGCCAACAATTAATTCCCATAACCNACGCCGCACCTCGGCGTGGGTTTTTTGTTGGGTATTTCTATAACGGCGCCCCGCAGGTGTCACTCCACCTTCAAAACAGAGCGAGTGTAGGTAAAGATTAGAAGACACCGGATGGCTGCCTCTTCTAGCCCAGTTAGTTTGGCCAAGGCGGATCTGTAAAGCTGCAATTGCGGANTATAGAGTTCGGCGGTTCTATCACCCTCCGTGTCGGTTTTGAAATCGATGATCTCTGCACGGTCAGCAAAAAGATGCACCCGGTCGAATACACCAGAGATCATCTTGTTACCCAGAACCACGTCAAAAGCACGTTCCCGCCAAAGCTCCACATCGGCTTCCGGCTTGGCCAAGTACTTGGCCAAAGTCTCGCAAACCAGNCATTGTTCCACCTCATCGACCGCCTCATCCGGCAGCGTCTCTCGGAGCAACTTCAGCTTGGCGAAAGCCAGTTCCCCCACCCAGTCAATCTGCTCAAATACCTTGTGGACGGTCAAACCGAATGATACGGCATCCGGTCTCCTCGATGTGAACAGCTGCTCCCCGGACAAAAACTCTGGGCTATGACCCGATGCACGGTACTTGGCCAAATAGCCATTTTCTCGCTTGGCCGCAACAAGTTTGGGCTTAAGGACTGGTTTGGGCAAATCAACCTCCTTGTCTTTCACCCAGTCGAAGTTTCCTGACTCGAAGACAATCCTGGCAGCCCCGCCTTCAAACGGTACATCGTCCCCATTGACCAATGTATCAGTCAACAACCGTGAATAATTTTGCGAAGCAATTGGCTTGCTAGTAACAACATATAACCCGTGGCTGGGCCGAGTAAGTGCCACATACAACTTGCAAAAACTCTCGAAGCAACTCTCGGATCTGGCTTCAATCACCGCATTGGCTAAAGCCTCGTCCTGTTCGCAAACGATCTTGCTTGGAAAATCCAAAATCCAGTCCGCCTCCCCATTCTCCGCAAGTTGTGTGTGAAGGGTTTCTTTGCGCACTTGATCGAGCCGTTCACCCTCGAGATCCGGCACGATGGTGATATCAAACGTTAGGCCTTTGGCTTTGTGAATGGTCATCACCTGCACTACGTTNACACCGGTAGCCTCGGTGATTTCCTGCGCAGGTATAAATCGTAAAAAAGCATCAATGTCACGGCTGCCGCTCTGGTCGAATCGCAGGCACAAATCGAGAAACAGCGGAGCACGCCAACGGCCGAAATCATCCAACCATGGTTCAATCCTGGTGATCCACTCGCGAGCAACCAACTCGAACCCATGTCGGTACACAGTACGCTGAACATCCCTCAACACCGATTGCAAATCGCCGTAATCGGCAGGTAAAAAATTAACCAATGGGGTAAGCCTAAGATGTCCAATTGCGAATCGATCCTGCGGATGGGCCGCTGCGCGGAAAAGTGAAAGTAGTGCGATACCAAGAGGATTGTCAGCGCCTGGATTCGTCACCGACTCGCCGACGATCGGCATTTGCAACCCGGCACCACGAAGGTGATTGACCAGTTCACGGGCATTCTGATTGGTTTGAACAAGGATGGAACACTTAAGGCGGTTTTTGACAGGTTGAAGTTTTTCGAGCAATCGCGCCACCACAGGCCAGCGATCGTCTTTGTTATCTACGTGAAGATACATCGAGTGACCTTCTTCCCCTAACCGGATTTCAGCAGATTTGTGCTCGCGCCAAATACTGGCCCATCGGGCGACTGCGGTTCGGCTTTCATCAAAGGGAGAGAGTTTCGTGGCATCACCAAAAACCTGATTTACCATCTTTAGGACGTCCGGGCAGGAGCGCCATGACTCGTTGAGAGATCGGACGACAAACTCATCAGTACCTGCTTGGCTATAAAAATCCTGCAAGCGATCGAATAATTTCGGATCACCGCCACGCCATTGGTAAACAGACTGTTTTTGGTCTCCGACGCAAAAGAAGGTTCGTTTGCCACTGGAATCCTGAACCACTTCGTCGATAAGATTAGCCACCGCACGCCACTGTACATTGCTAGTGTCCTGAAATTCATCAAGCAACCAGTGGTCGAACGCACCGTCCAGCCGATACTCTAGATCAAGCCGTTCGGGCATGTTACCACCAAGCAACACCTGCCCATCTGGAGGTGCAAGCAGCAATGGCAGGTCACTAAACATCAATCGACCGGCGCGCCGAATCCTTGAATCGTACTGCCTCTCGAATGCGACCAGCAATCCGTGAATCCCCTGTGTGCGAGCTAATCTCATCTCCAGTTCCCACGCGATGCAGTAGTGCAGGATACGCGCCAGTTTTTGGCCGAATTTAGCCGAGGGCTTGTTTATCGCCTTGGTGTTACCAAATTTGAACTCCCAATCACCGAGAGCCATGTCACCCAAACCCTCGAAAGCTCGCTTGAGCAAGGTCTTTGATTTCTCGAAAAGCTCCTTGCCCGGTTCCCAGTCCATTAGATGATCTGCGATACTGCAGAATCCATTTCTAACCTGCTTTCCAAAAGCCTCAGTCTCCAACAACTCACGCCACTCGGTGACCAACACCGGCAGTTCCTCCTTTTCCCTAAACCACGGATTACCAACTGGCCAAATACGCCTAGGGTTTCCCCAAAAATCCCCGCTGGGAATGCTTAACAACAGTTCGTGGCAATCATCCAGATGCTTCGCAAATGCACCAACAAAGTCTCGGTCATTCTTTCCAGCTGTTGCCAGTTGATAGGATTTTATAAGGTCATTCTGTTCATTTTTTTTCACCTGACGCCCCATCAACATCTGCTCTAGCACTGTCAGGCGTGCCTGCCTCTTTTCAAATTCATCCATCATCTCGAACTGACCACCCAGTCCAAACTCGGTTGAAAACAGGCCAAGCACTCGATAAAAAAAACTGTCGATCGTACCCAGCGACAAGCACCCCATGCTGTTCACCAATTGGCGCAATGCTGCGTGAAAATCCGCTGGCCCGGCATCAAAATGCCCGATCTCCTTAGCTAAACCCGCTGCCNCAGAAGAATCTTGAGCCGCCTTGGCAAGCTTTCCAAGAATACCCTCGAAAAACTCGCCCGCTGCCTTCCGGGTAAACGTCAAGGCNATGATCCGCTCCGGCGCAGCACCGTACAGCAATAGTCGAATAAATCGATTGGTGAGTTGAAACGTTTTCCCGGTACCAGCCGAAGCACGGATCATCGTGTTGGATATCTGACTCATGCTAACATCTCCCCCGGCTTCACCGCCGTGCTTTCCGGCTGGTCAAANAAAATCACCTCGTAGTCGTCGTGTTTCAACTTGGTCGCTGGCGGCCAAAACCTCGCATTCGAAACGTCGCTCACTACGCCACGCGCACATTCCATGGCCAACGTCATGATCCCGGCATCAAACGGCGTTAGCAGAGAGACACCAGTGTTCACCCCAACAGATGGTATATTGAAGTAACCCACNCTAACTTCTGCACCGTAATCCTCCTCAATCGCCCAAGCATATAGAGGCAGTTGTAAATCGAGCCATCTTTGCNATTTTTGTTTTTTTAATATCCGATTCTCCAACCGCGCATACTCAAGTACGATTTTTTCATCGCGTTCCTCGTGATACACACCCCAGTGCATTTCGGACGGCTTTTTTGCTGTGCTGGACGTTTTGTAATCCAGCACACGCACCGAACCAGTTTCGACGTTTCTCTCAACACGATCAATGGTACCGCGGATCAACATTCCAGCCAGCACCTTTTCAAACACATGCTCAGCCTCGATAATCTCCCAGCCTGCCTCACGCTCCAGGGCCTGTTTAACCGCCACGTGGTAGAGTCGNCGCTGAATAATCTGTTGCTGCACCTGCAATGGCAAAGTTGGTTCAGCTCCAAAATCTTTCTCAACCTCCTTCTTAAGTTCGGCAACCAGAAAATTATAGATCTTATCTGACGAAGTTGAGTGTCGGATTTTTTCATCTCTTCCAAACGACTCCATCACCCTGTGCACTAGCGATCCNAAGCCTCTNGCNTCCTGTTCACAGAGATCAAAATCTTGCGACTCCATCCTCTGCNCATATCGTAGGTAAAAACGGTACGGACAGGCGAGATAGGCTCGGATTGAGGTAGGGGTGAGGTGTGCTACAGAATCAAGTGAATCGACGCGCAACGGCCAGATTGCCGTCCAAGCAGGTGGCTGTTCGCCCAACGGTAAGTCATCGAACAAATGCTCCACCCGTTTGGCCAAATGATCATCCGGGCAGCGGAACAATAGCCTTGATGGTTTGAGAGGTTCGCCATTGTGACGTTGCCGCCCCACAAAAAAATCCACCCTTCCGTCATTCCCCCGACTCCGAATCAACAGTTCCAGCAACCAAGCATCNCGGGCCNGTCGCTCATCATTGGTCCTTAACCCAAGCAACGCACGAATGCTCTCCGGCAAAAAACGGTCACCGTGTATCGACTCTGGCAAAAATCCCTCGTTCACACCGGTAACAATCAAATGCGGGGCATCTTCCCATGCCAATTCAAGCCAACCCTGCAAATCAATCGTCTCCGATAGTCGCTCTGGGAAAAGTATCCCCCGGCCGAAATAATCNAGCACGAGTGCCAATTCCTGTGTCGTGTGGTGATTGGCCTTGGGTGGCAATGCATCTTCTAAATCAGCTAAAATTTCGTTCAACTTAGCAACCGCCACGACATAGGATTCATCTGTGCTTTCTGCACTATTAAATTCNCGGTTGGCCAGCGCGGATTTCAAAAAACTAGTTAAACCAACCGACAATGGCTTNTTTGCTAATTGCTCCAAAGCGCGCTGCAANAAGCGCAACGCCGTACGAGCCATAACCCGAAAACCAATTCTTTCATCCGCACGTTGAGCCACAAAATCCAGCCGTGTCGCCGCTGACAAGTCGACCGGNATATGTTTCAGTCGCAACTCGTCCAAACCCCGCAATAGGGCCGTCGGCTCAATCGTGTTATCCTGCTGCGACAACCAGTTCCAAGTATCCGGCAGACGNAGNAACGCATCTGCATTNNNATATGTTGGATTCTGCATAACAGCCAANAATGACTTCAAAAAGGCGTGAAGCGATGTGCGCCGAATCTGTTGGCCCGNGGGATCGAAANACCTGATACGGACCTCGCGNAGTTCACGCTCNAGATGCGGGATCACTTTCGAATCAGCGGTACCAANGCCGACCGTGTGATAGACATTTGTTTTGTAGCGCTTCAGCCAATGAGCCACGCATTGAGCCTGGGTTCGCTCGTCAAGTGATGGATGCAAACGGTCATTGCTTAAAGGCAACTCGCGCTTGGCCCAANGCTCCGGAACCGGTCTGCCCCAGTCATCAAACCACGACTCGCTCTCCTCCGGCCCAAAAACCACCGACTCGATAGATACCTCTCCCCCAGCAGCTTGGCAAAGCGCGGTCTGCACAAGTGGCGACAAGTCCGTAATACCCATCAAGACAACTCGCCGAATGCCGACTGGCAGCTTTGGAGTGGTCGCGATTTCTCGCTTNGCGTCGTGCACATCACGCAGCCCCACCTCAGCCAGCGAGGATCGATACGCAGACTCGAGCTTGGCCAAATCTTCCCAGCGTGCCTGTTCTTCACCACCGTGAGCTGACTCCGACACAGCAATGCAATCGAGACCGGCATCAACCAGAGTGCCCCGTAACTCATGAAGAGATCGCGCCATCTGGCGATACCAATTAAAATCTACAACCGGTGGAAACCGGGGAAACAACGCGGAGTAAAACTCCAAAGTCTCCTGCTGCAGAACGTTCACCCAGTGCCATTGACAAGCCACCGTTTCAGCTATGGTATCGTCCTCTCCCTCACCCAAGAGCATAACCGCCGGTGTCGCTGTTTGAGGAGGGAAAATCCCACCACCACGCTTGGCCATATCGCTCGCCAGCGCCTCACGCAGTCTCCTCCCTGACTGACGTGTCGGTAATAATAAGAGCGTATCGCTCAAGTCGGCCAGGCGATCATCGCAACCAGCAAGCAACCACTCCGAAGAGGAGTTAATTAACGGCCTGTTCCAAGGCAGATAGATCGTTTTTGGTACAACAACCATGTATTTGNCAAANTGTAAGNATTTGATCATCAAGGTTCAATGTATCACCCCTGATGANAAACTTGGGATCAGTTAAGAAANATCTAAAGCCAATTTCAAAACTTTCCAGGAAAGTCCCACACATGAGAATTTGACTTAGCCNTTAGATCACCTCGGTCTCTTGATCGGATTCTTCCATTTCCTGTGCCACTGATACTCCCAAAGTGTTTCGTTTGGAGTAAGACTGGCGTGACCATCGAAAAACACCATNTTGATCGCGCCAGGTAATGGCTTATCCCGATACCTGACTGCCGGTAGTGACANTTCACTTGCCGGATACTTATGGCGCGCCAATGTAATGCGTGCCATNCCNGCATTCTCACCGGCATTACCAAGGGCAAGGTTACTGGCACACCGATCCCTTTCCTGTGGCCAAGCATCCACCCACATCGAGTCGCAGAAGATCGGACTTTGGCTCGGATACCGCACGTCCGTATCGAGTCTAAAAGCGTTACGAACTAGTGGGAACAAACCCGCACCATTAGGCCAGTCTCCAGAATAAAACCACCCGTTTAAAGCATAGCTGCCAGTCCACTTCGGCTCGCGTGTGCCTTTACGCAACTCACTACCCCAAACCCAAGCAGAAGTAGAACTACCCGTCTTTCTTTTCTTATAAATCGCAGTTGGGCAAAGACGAATCGCATCCGTCTTAGAATAATATTCTCCAATTGATTCCATCCAAAGCTTCCCATTACCCATGTTATATGACGGCGTCTTACCGGTTTGATTAGAATACATAAAGAAACCTAAACCCAGTTGTTTTAGATTGCTTAGGCACTTTATTTCCCCCGCCTTGCTCTTAGCCTTAGCCAAGGCAGGTAACAAAAGTCCAGCCAGAATGGCAATGATCGCAATCACTACCAAAAGCTCGACCAGCGTGAAGCCGCCTTGCCGCGAAGTTTGATTGTTGTTATTCAATAAAAAANTTTCAACTCTTGGCAATTGAAGCCTGCAATTCCGGGAAACCGGAACGGACGTGCAAATCACGCTGTGGAAACGGTATCTCTATACCCTGCTGACTCAGTTTTTGCTCAATAATAAAATTCATTTCGCTGGTGAAATGAATCGGGGTCGCAGTCATTTCCTGTGTCCAGACCGCTAGTTCAAAATTGAGTGAACTGTCGCCAAACTCGGTGAAAAGCACCACCGGCATAGGCACCTTTAGTGCCTTGGGGTGTTCCGCCGCCGACTCAAGTAATATCCGCTGCAATAGTTTCAAGTCGGTACCGTATGCCACGCCGACCGGCACGCGAATACGCACCTTCGGGTCGCCATGGCTCCAGTTCGTAACGGTATTGGAAATGAAGTCGGCATTGGGCACGATCATTGTTATGTTGTCATTCGTTACGACGGTTGTGCTTCGGAGCTGGATTTTCGTAACGCGCCCTGCCACGCCAGCGACCTCAATCCGATCGCCAATCGAGATCGGACGTTCGGCCAAAATGATGATTCCGCTAACAAAGTTGTTTATGATGTTTTGCAGGCCAAAACCCACGCCCACACCCAGTGAAGCGGCAACAATCGCCAGCGAACTCAGATCCAGACCGACCACCTGAAAGGCAACATAAAAGCCTATGGCAATCAACGCGTAACCTAGAATTCGACTCAAGCCATACTGCAGCGATGCCTGAAGCCTAGTCTTGGATAGCAACCGTCGAATGATCCACCTTTGAAGCAATCGCTCTGCTATAATAACCGACGCGAATAGCAGGATCAGCAACAGGATACCGCCGATTGTGACCGTGTCGGGTCCAAACAGTTCTGTAGCCCACACCTTGACGATGAAGTCCCATATGGCCAGCAGTGTTTCGTTCACGTCTTGAGCAACCATCAGCCGAAGGGAACCACAGCGGCAACCAAAAAACGGTGACGCCGGCATGTATATACGCTAATTTGGACGTGGAAAGCCTTTTCAAAATGAAGATCCCTCGAATAAACCCTTTTTGCATTTTGGCCTTGCTGACGCTTGACCATGTGGAGTCCGTTACCGCAGACAAACCGGCCCAGTCCGCACCGCAGGCTTGGATCACTGGCACCGAGTCCGGCTGGCGAGCCATGAGAGAAGAGGAGTTTGTCAACGTCAACTGCACTGATGACACCTGGTCTTTCGAAGGCAACCTGATCAAATGCACAGGTAAACCAGTCGGAGTCATTCGCACCAAGAAAATGATAAAAAATCTCGAGTTGGTAGTTGAGTGGAAACACAAAAAATATGGTGGCAATTCAGGCGTATTTCTCTGGGCAACCCCGGATAGCATTAAGCGCCTTGAAGAAGGCAAGGGTAGACTCCCTGCCGGGATCGAAGTGCAGGTTCTAGACCTCGGTTATGCCGAATTATATGAGAAACGTCACAAGAAACCTTCTGACTGGTTCACTTCACACGGCGATGTATTCCCCACACAAAACGCCAAGATGAAACCATTTCCTCCGGTCGCACCGAACGGTAAGCGCAGCTTTCCGTCAAAGAATACTACTAAGGAAGCCGGCGAGTGGAACCACTACTACATTCGTGCCATCAATGGTGAGGTACGCCTGTGGGTGAACGGCGTCGAGGTGTCTGGCGGCACCGACTGCCAGCCGGCTACCGGCTACCTCTGTCTCGAATCCGAGGGTGCGCCTATAGAGTTCCGTAACCTCCGCATTCGCGAACTGCCTTAACTCCAATATTACCCCGATTGACCAATAAGGACGACAAATTCGCCCTTAGGCTTTCGTTCCGCATATCCGGCTAATAAACCCCCGGGTAGACCACGTTGGATTTGCTCGAATTTTTTCGTTAACTCCCGCGCCAAGACAACCGGCCGGTTCGGCGCGCGCTCATCTAACTCACCCAGCAGTTTCACCACGCGGTGGGGTGACTCGTAAAACACAACCGTGCCCGGCAACTCAAGCAGTCTAGAAAGAAGCTTGGATCGTTGACCGCTTTTTACGGGTAGAAAACCAACGAAATGAAACTCATCGGTAGCCAGACCGCTTGCCGTCAATGCCGCCACCAACGCACAGGCTCCCGGCACCGACTCGACACGGCAACCGGCCTCAATAGTGGCCGCCACAACACGCTGACCCGGGTCGCTGATACCCGGACTTCCTGCGTCACTGACGAGCGCCACTGTTCCACCGACCAGCAGCAACTCAACAATTTCTCCAGAGCGCTTAACCTCGTTGAACTTGTGAGTGCTAACCTGCCGTTTAATCAGGCCAAGACGCTTTAANAGCACCCCGGTGTGCCGTGTGTCCTCCGCCGCCACAAGATCGCAATCGCGCAAGGTACGGATCGCTCGAAGCGTTATATCCTCCAAATTACCGATCGGCGTCGACACAAGATATAACGTCCCGGGCACCAAGGGTGCAGGAGTCAATAACGGCAGATCAATTGGCTCGAGCATCGGTCAGGCAGCGGTGTCAAGCGCGACGGCCAGCGGCGGCATCGGGCAGTCGAGCGAATCGGAGATGGCNCTAAGCAGTTCGGCTTCCTGAATTTGCAGATATCCATCGGCGGANACAGTGGCTGCAGCCGCTTGTATGAGTTGGCGCTTAAGATTTGGTGCCGCACTCGCGAGGGAGAGCAGTGCTTGATCCAATTCGTTCAAGCCACACTCATTGGCAGCCAGATGAAGCATCTCAGTTGATGAACTTAGGTGTGCCATACCAGCTTCATAAGCCTTTCGGATCGATTGGTNATCGCTACCAGCGGTGCACGCAAGTGCCGAAACCAAGACACTGCATTCGTGACTCATCCGTTTCAGCGAATAAAATTGCGCTGTTTGATGACGCTGTTTGATGAAGTGCGGCTCCAAATGCCGGATCACAAGTTTTGATAGGGAAAACTCAAAGAGATCGATCTGCTCATCAGCCGCTGCCAATGTTTCCAGCAAATGAGTGAAGTAGTCGAACTGTTCCCGTGCCATGCACCGCAGTGAACCGATGGCTAGATCAGCGACCGGGAGTTTGGCACGGCGGTCAATCTTGGCCACCTCGCTGCTCAACTTGAGCGTTAGATTTGACATAGTTTCGCCAAATAAATCCTCAACTTGGTCAAGTTGTTTTTTTTGAACTGAATTATCCTTTTTATCGAGCAGCAGAGCGAATACCAGCGCACAAGCGTCGTGCGTGTCACGAGCCGCATCCCGCACAACCTCAGGTAATGACTTTAGTAAAGCGGATGCAAAATCTACATGCTCCGGTGTCGGGTTTCCGACNGAGTCAGCGACGGCCCCAGCGGATGCAACTTTAATCTGAGTCTTTCCTGAAGGAGTCAAACCCATGACCACCGGGGGAAGCGCTTGTCCAAACGCATCGCCCACTCCTGGTATAGGAATAGCCGACTGTGCCCCTCGTGACNGAGCATCCGGCTTGGTCGACATCAACGGTCCTTCTTNAAACTTAATCTCCGAGAAATTGCCATCAAAACTAGGTTCCAATAATTGGATGCGCTCCAACAACGGCGGATGTGTAGAAGTAATAGCGAACCATGATTCCCTCATGCCGTTGCCAAAAAACATGTGGCTAGCTTCTTCAGCGTGCGGTGAAGCCAGACGGGAACCCAAACTTAGCGCTCCGATCTTTTTTAATGCGCCGGAAAGTCCCTCGGGGTTTCGTGTAAACTGCACCGCTGACGAATCAGCAAGGTATTCGCGCTGCCGGGACACAGCGCTCTTGATTAGGTTGCCCATCAATATGCCCAGACCACCCGACGCCATAATGCCCAGGCCAACTATACCAATGAGTGCCGCACCGCCACCATCGTCCTTGCTTCTGCTGGTTCGTCTTCCAGAGGAGCTGAACCCAATCTCCATCATCAGCCGACCGAGCTGAGCTAATACAAACAACCCGAACACCATGGCAACAAGGCGTAAATTAAGCCGCATATCATGGTTGAGAATATGGCTAAACTCATGGGCAATAACTCCCTGCAACTCGTCGCGATGAAGACGCCGCATACAGCCGTCTGTAACACCGATCACGGCATCATCAACAGTGTAGCCGGCTGCAAAAGCATTTATGCCCTTTTCGCCATCCATTACATAAACCTGAGGCATAGGCACGCTGGATGCAATGGACATCTCCTCTACAACATTCATCAGTTTACGCTCATCTGGATCAATGCTGGCTGTGTTCACCAACCGACCACCCATCATCGAGGCAATGCTGGAACCGCCGCCGCTCAACTGACTTTTCCGGTACAGACCAGCCAAAAATATAACTACAAACGTCCCAAGCACAACCGACAGGGCAAGCGTAGGATCAAGCAAGTTAGAGAAATCAAAATCACCCTTGTTTCGTTTATCCCCGATCAACGGGATAACAACAGCGATGATCGCGAAGTTTAGAAGAGAAATAATCAGAACTGCGATACAGAAAAGAAAAACCAGAAACCCGGTTTTTTTCTTAGCGTGATGCTGGCGTTCGAAGAAATCCATTTGAGCGATCCCTAAATCCCGGGTCGCCGAGGTCACATATCATCGAACGATATGTCGAGATCCTTCTTTTGCTCGACCGTAACAACCGCTTTCCCGACATCGCCTAAACCCTCGACCTCGAAAAAGATTGCCTCGGTGAAGCCAAACATCCCTGCAACCATATTGGCCGGAAAAACTTGCAAAGCATTGTTGTAAGTCATCACCGAGTCATTGAATGCCTGCCGAGCAAAAGTGACCTTGTTTTCGGTCGAAGTCAGCTCCTCGGTTAACTGCATCATGTTTTGATTTGCCTTAAGATCGGGATACGCCTCGCTCAAAGCGAACAGACGCCCCATCACTCCACCTAAAGTGCCCTCTGCGGCTAACATCTGCTTCATCGCATCTGGGTCACTTGGATTGGCACTAACAGCGGCATTTGCGTTGGCAGCCATGTTACGAGCCCGAATAACCTCCTCGAGAGTCGCTCGCTCGTGCTTCATGTATCCCTTGGCCAATTTGACGAGATTAGGAATCAATTCGTATTTCCGTGTCAACTGGATGCCAATCTGCGAGTAGTTATTATCCTTGGCGTTGCGCTTCCGAATAAGCCCATTATATACGCCCATCACCCACAGGCCAACGAGAAGCACCACACCAACCAATGCCGCGATTGCCACCAATACAATTGTCATATTACTTTAAATTTTGAAGATTAAATTTAGCCCCGAAGCCAGCGCATGTCAATTATAATCTAAATAATATTTTATAGCTTTCAGTCTCTGTAGACTTCACATAGGTTGAAATTGTAGGGAAAATAAATCTGCATTCTTAAGTTCAACCTTTATCTGCACCACCGAATTATCTTCAAGTAATTGGCTAATATCAGCGTTGGTTTTATCAACTCTGTTTCCGCTGTCTTTTTTCCAAAAAACAGTCTGGTTGATTTGATCTCCTGTCAGGGCTTTACACTCTTTAAGCGAGTAACCGAGCAAAGGCATGCCGTCAGGCTGATAAAACCCTACCCGCACATGTCCGCCAGGATCCACGCGATAGTTCAGCGTCAACCGGTTCGCCAAACGACCGAGTTTAACCGGTTTAGTAATGAGGACCCCGCCCTGTATGCCGCCCCTTACAGAGACAAAACCATCCTTTCGGTATTCAAACCTCCGAAGTCGGCTATCAGGACCAGTATAATATGCCTCAGAAGCATAGACGGAAATATGATTGGGACGATCGGGAATCTCAACCATGCCCCATGCCATGTAGTTACTCCGATTTCCATCACGATCCATAGGGGCAGACTCGGGCACGACCGGATCAAGCCATCGATGAAATTCTACACCATCCCGACTGATCATGAGAGTCGGCTCCACACGCTGACCATCTTTTGGCAAGTATCGCGACGGAAAACCTATATACAAATGTGGCGCCCGCTCATAAGGCTGCACGGCGTTCGTATACAGGTGCTGAATAGGGATACCATCCTGATATTTTAGAAGCACTGGCTCGGTCCAATTAATGAAATCATTCGATGTGCCGGTCATAATGGCACGTATTCCATTGACGAAAGTGCGATGATACTCTCTGTACTGCCCCGTTTGCGTGTCCCAAAAAGCAAGGTTTTGTGAATCGAACGCGCCCTCTGTTATAACTGGCTCGTTTTGTGTCAGCTTCCATCGGATACCATCAGGCGACTCAAAAACATACAACCCGGCCTTGCCTAGAGGCCAGCCACGGGAAATCCCTCTATAGAGAGTTTCGGAACGAGAATCGGGATTACTATCCTTAAACGCTACAAAACAATGTGTTCCTAAGCCATCCAAAACGATGTTGTTCTGCTTTGATCCATTGAACTCAAACAAACCAAGTTTCGGCTTCTCCCAGTGGATGCCATCCCGGCTTTCGGCGTAGCAGGTCACCTCGCGGTGAGTGGCTTTCTTGTCCCAATGCGATCCCCTATAATACATGCGAAAGCGACTGCCATCGCGAAATATTGTGTAATAGGCGCTGGTATTTCCTTCCCATGGAGCGTCGGTGGTTAGCACTACTTCCCTCGGCTCTGGCCTGTGCAGATGCTGCCTAATGTCACCAGTCATTTTTGCAATCAAAAACCCATCAACGAACAACTCCCGCCGTGTGCCATCCGGACCAAGTGTCAACGGCTCGGCTATTGACGCCAGTTGTGCAATAAATAGAAAGACAATGACAGGAGAGATGTGAGGCCTTTGTTTCATCAATTTGATTACCATCATAATGTTAATTTTAAATTAAAGTCTTCAAAAAATCAGCTGTGCGGCCGGCGGATTCCTCCGGGGTTTCCCCCGGCTGTGCCGACTGATGTACCGTAATCGTCCCATCGTAGTCGATCGCTTTTAGCCCTGAAAAAACTCGCCCAAAATCGATCCCCCCTGAGGAGTGCACCGAAATCAGATCAAACGACACATCACCGGCGCACCATGTCGGAAGGGTCACGGAGCCATCCGACTTGAGCACTTGGTTTTGAAGATAAACGTTGAACACCCACTTTCCCAGCCGCTCGATTGTGTCTACGCCATAATCCTGACCACAAATCTCAAGATTTGCAGGCTCATAAACCAGTCCAAAGTTGGGTCGATTGATCGCCATCAATGTTCGCTCAATACTCTCAACAGTCTCAAATAAACTTAAAGTATGGCATTGGTGGACAAGTTGAATACCATATTCGACAGCCTCATCAGCAGCGCGTTGGGCATGGGAAATATCTGATTCCTGTTTCAAAGCAACCCGGATGCGCGGCGCCCCCAATCGCTTAGCCAAGCGAAGATAAGGCGTGATGCCCCGTAGTACACTTGGCCCATTTTCATTGTTGTAAACTGTGTCTAAATCACCGGTAACCATACTCACAGACAGATCATTTTTCGCCAAACATTTGACCACTGATTGAATTTCATCAGGCGACGACTGTACACCCACCTGAGATGCCCTCATGCAAAGGGACTCATAACCACACCGCTTAGCCAATCCAGCCAATTCTTCGATAGGCATTGAGGCTTTTTCCTTCGACAAAAATTCCTCAGCAATCCTGACAGAAAGTGAAAGTTGCATGGTGATTTATTGCTTCACGAATATATCGCGACAATTAAACCGTTGCAACAACAGTTAGAATTCATGGTTGAACCTTCGGCTATTAAATGCCAAAATCAATTAGCCAAGCGGCAAAAGGAAGGTAATAAAATGGCAAGTTCACTCTCATTCAGAAGCGGAAATCCTGCTCTCGGGTCTGAAACGTTTAACATCCCATCCCACGGGATGAATACAATGACCCTTGAAGGTGCTGTTAACAAAACAGCGATCGGCCTGTTCCTTGTGATGACCACCGCTCTTATTACATGGAACAATCCCTCGCCTCCACTAATGTTTGGTGGATTGATCGGTGGCTTTATCATCGCTATAGCCACCATCTTCAAAAAGGATTGGGCACCATTTACCGTCCCCGTATATGCTCTACTTGAAGGTTTGTTCCTGGGCGGAATTTCTAAGTTTTTTGAAATCAACTATCCGGGAATCGCCGCGCAGGCAATTTTCCTGACGCTGGGCATACTTGGGTCACTATTACTCGCCTATAAAAGTGGACTGATCAAACCAACCGAAAACTTCAAGTTAGGAATAGTAGCAGCCACTGGCGGGATTTTCCTTATTTACCTCATCAATTTTGTTATGAGTTTGTTTGGTAACACTGGGATTCCAATGATTCACGAAAGCGGAATTATAGGAATTGGATTTAGTGTCTTCGTTGTGATTATCGCTTCACTAAACCTTGTATTAGACTTTGATTTTATCGAGGCAGGGGTTGAACAGGGTGCACCCAAATACATGGAATGGTATGGAGCTTTCGGTCTTATGGTCACTCTCATTTGGCTGTACCTCGAAATACTCAGACTCTTGGCTAAACTAAATAGCCGAGATTGATCTAGCTGAAGTTAAACAAAAAAAGACCAAGTTATTCTTGGCCTTTTTGCATCCTTTTACCTTATTAAAGCTTTTTTAAGTTAAGGTTTTTAAACCAAACCGGATGGCCGTGATATTGCAATCCGATGCTTCCAGCGCGAGGTAAATCCTTAAGTGCGGTACGGAATTTATTGCGGGAGCCATCTGGATTTTTTCGTGCAGTCTTCCATTGATCCAAATCAGCATCAATGACTTCTTTTCCATTCAATCTCACTTTTACAACCGAACCGTTTACTATTAGTTTCATATGATTCCACTCTCCGGGCGGCCTAGCAGCATTTACACTTGGAGCGAGGGCGTCATAAAGCGCACCACAGTCATGTCTACCTGCCTTCACCTTGCCATGCGAGTCAAGAATCTGAATCTCAAACCCGCCCTGAACTGGGTTCTTCGAATTCGTACGGAAGAACACACCACTATTGCAGCGTTTAGACATCTTAAAATCCAACTCCAATTCAAAGTTTTCAAAATTGCCCTTTGCCCAGATGTAGCCACCTGGACTCAGGCTTGGTCCAAGCACCCCATCCTTGGCCTCCCAAGCGCGCGGCTTTTGCTGTATCCAGTTATTCAAGTCTGTGCCGTTAAACAGTTTGATCACTTTTTTTGCATCAGCAGCTTGTCCACTAATGCAAACTAAACCGGTGAACACCACCAACATCATTTTATGTATACGTTTTTTCATATTGAAAATTGCCATTGAAATTGAACCTTGCCTGCTCAATAAAGCAACTCGCTTGGCAAAACGGCGTTTTTACTTTCCCGATATCTCAAGCATTCGCTCGATCGGCTGCCGGGCGCGATCAATAACGTCGTCGTCTAGTATCACCTCAGGGGTACGATTGGCCATGCAATCGTGCAGTTTTTCAAGTGTATTCATTTTCATGAATCGGCACTCATTGCAGGCACACTTCTCGGTCGGCGCAGGGATGAATTTTTTGCCGGGGCATTCCTTCTGAAGGCGATGCAACATCCCGACTTCGGTCGCAATAATAATAGCATCAGCCCGGGAGTCGCGACAGAAGTTAACCATCTTCTCTGTCGAGCAAACCTCGTCGGCAAGCATACGAACGGCCTTGGTACACTCGGGGTGCGCAACCAACGGTGCCTCGGGGTATTCACGGCGAATCCGCGTGACACTTTCGTGTGTCCACTCAACGTGTACGTAACAGTTACCCTGCCAAAGGGTCATTGGACGACCCGTCTGCTCGGTCACCCACGCCCCAAGATTCTCGTCTGGCACAAACAACAGGTCGCGGCCAACGGGCGCAGCCTCAACGATTTTCTTGGCGTTGCCGCTGGTGCAGATCACATCACTCAGCGCCTTGACCTCTGCACTGCAGTTGACGTAGGCGATAGTGAAAAAATTAGGGTTGGTTGACTGAAGTGCGCGCAACTTCTCCGGAGGGCAACTTTCCTCAAGCGAGCAACCGGCATCGCGATCCGGCAGGAGCACAGTTTTTTTGGGCGACAAAATCTTCGCTGTCTCAGCCATAAAATGAACGCCACAAAACACGATGATATCTGCATCGGTCTCAGCTGCCTGCCTCGAAAGGCCCAGCGAATCTCCCACATAATCTGCTAGATCCTGAATTTCCGGCACTTGATAATTATGCGCTATGATCACGGCGTTGAGTTCCTCTTTGAGCTGGAGAATCTCACGGGACAAAATATCGAGTCGCTCAGGTGGGGTTCGCGGCTCCACTCGGAACCCGGCAAGGGGACCCGGCTGGATCTCGGTCGTATCGATCACGTCGGAAACTTTATGGCCCCAGCTGAGTCTGGTCAACCGATGCCTCAAACCACTTTTGCAGCACACTAAAAACTGGCAAACAAGCAATCAAAGTGATAATATCTTAGGCATGCCAATTGACCAAGTACTCAAGGAAACCGAAGCGAAGATGGCCAAGTCAGAGACAGCCATGATGCACGAGTTTGAGGGTGTCCGTACAGGAAAGGCGAACCCGGCCCTTGTGGAAAACCTCATGGTGGATGCCTATGGCTCATCAATGCGGCTACGCGATATGGCCGGCATTACCGCACCAGAGTCACGAATGATCCTGATACAACCATGGGACGCCGGAACGGTGGAGTCTATTTCAAAGGCCATTCAGTCCGCCAATTTGGGGCTCAACCCAGCAATCGACGGCAAGGTTATTCGGATAACCCTACCGGAGCTTAGCCAGGAACGACGCGAGGAACTGGTCAANGTGGCCAAAAAAATAACCGAGGACGGACGCGTCGCCGTGCGCCACGTACGACGCGATGCAATGGACGGCCTGAAGAAAGCCNGAAAGGAANCGGGTGTTTCGGAGGATGAAATCAAAACCGCCGAGAAANACGTGCAAAAATTGACNGACGATTTCATAAAGAAACTCGATGCCCACCTCGCCGACAAGGAGAAAGAAATTTTGACAGTGTAACGAANTGATCGCCTTAATTTCAACAAAGCTAAACAACAATTAGAATNCCGNCTNTCGCNTGGTAAACCATGCNATNNTTNTAATTAATTNTNGCCNTCAANGTTTTCNTATTAGACGATTACATTNTCATCTTTTAGCAGCTATTTCTGANTTTTCCATNGNTGCTATGAATTTTTNGAGGAGTTTTCCGGCATTAACATCCCAAACGCGAAGGATACCATCGAAACCTCCAGCAACGGCCAACCTGCCGTCCGGTGTCACGTCGCTAGCGTGCATATAGGCATCTGTTTCCGGCAGACGACGAACTTCCCCTCCGTCTTCCTTCACAACTTTTACCATTTTATCACCACTCGATACCACTGCTTGTTTACCAATACCTAGGAAGTGCACCGAAGTCACCTCCTTGTTGAAGCCGCTGAATGATTTCTTTTGATCGCCGTTAAGAAGGTTCCAGATTTTTACTGCCTTGTCGGCCCCAACGGTTGCTAAAACACGCCCATTGCGCTGCCAACTCACACCCAGCACGTGGCCGGTGTGGCCTTCCAAAGCTCGCAGTTCCTTGCCAAGGCCAGTCTCAAAGATGCGCACAAATCGATCGGTGCCTCCGGTAGCCAAACGTTTGCCATCCGGTGAAAAAGCCAGCGCACAAACAGAATCGCTGTGTGCCTGTGGGATACGCAACTCCTCAGAACCGTCTTCAACGTTCCATATATAAATCTCCCCACCACGAGACGGAAACCCGCCACCGGTGGCAAGCCGTTGGCCATCCGGACTAAAATCAAGTGCGGTCACGCGATCCTCGAAAGGCGAATCAGTAGAATCGCCAATCACCCGAGCCAATGCCCACGCTGGTTCCGCCTGGATCGGCGTCATTTCCGGAGCGTCTCCTGCCAGCGCCAAACGACCGTTACTCAAACGGCGGATATATCTTGCTCCACCGACCACATCATAGCAGTGCGAACGCCCACCCCCATCTGAAGCCCACAACTGTACCCGCCCTTCAATGGACAGCGTTGCGATCTGCGTACCACACCCAATATAAACAGCATCGACCCAATCCTGCACACCGGCAGCCTCACTAGACTTGGCCGAAGCCAGATAGGCTTTATACCGAGCAGGCCGCTGGCTGGCCTGCTTCTGTTCGACCCTAGCCTTTTCAAGATTGGATTCGGCCGTTTTTACATTTCTGTTAGTGAAACCAACTTCCGACTTGGCTAAGTCGATTTCTCGTTTGGCGTTAAGTATCGTATTACCAGTATCGGCAATTTTTTTCTCCAGTTTCTTCTTTTCCTCGGGCGTTTTCTTTTGACGTTCCTGAAGTGCTGCCAGCGCTTTAACCTTGCCGTCCAGTAAAGCCTTCACCGATGGAACCTTAGCATTAGTTTCGGCCAGCGCCTGAGCAGCTATCTGCAAACCAACTTCCGCCTTGGCCAGTTGCATCTTAGCAGGCGTGTGACGTTCAACTGCGGTCTCAAACTCATCAGCCTTGCGCTTGGCCAATGCAGCAGCAGTATCGGCCTGCGCGGCCAATGTTCTATCATTCATGGCCGCGCTAGCTGTGGACCGAGCATCCGCAGCAAGTTGCTTTGCAGCTTGAGCCGCAGAGCCAAGCTCCATCAATAAAGCCGAGAGTTTGACCTTTACCTCAACTGCTTGAGCTTTGACATTGGAGGCCCGCACATGGGCTGCCTTAGCCTTGGCTGACTGCTCTTGAACTACTTTTAACGCTGTATCTGCATTTACTTGATCCTTCTTCGCGGCCAAAATGTCTTTAGGTAGCAAAGCAATCTCGTCATTGAGTCGTTTCAATGCTGCCTCTGCTTCACTCTTCTCCTTTGTTTTTTCGGCCAACGTTTTCTCATGTTTAATCAATGCTTCCGCTGCCTTCTTTGCGGCTTCTCTATCCCGTTTAAGATCCTTCTCCCGTCCTTCAACGTCAGATTTATGATAGGCCATCTCAGACTGAACGAATGCCAATTCAAGTTCTGCCCTTGCCACCGCTTCGGAAGCAATAGGATTGCCTCTCAACTGCGCGAATTCCTTCCATTGATCCGTATCCCAAAGCTTCGTAACTGGGCCCCCAAGGGTTACCACTTGTTTGCCATCCTCTCGAACCCGTAGGGCTGTAAGAGGCGCACCGTGATCAAGTTCCCTTTGTACCTGACCATCCTTGGCACTGATAACAAAAACCTTGTTGTCGTCGCAGCCGGCCAACACAGTTTGCCCATTCGGAAAAGCGGCTAACGCTGTAATATCTCCCCCCGGATTCCAATGACTCGTCACCCTGCTAGGATTGATAGCAGCCCATACTTGGATCACCCCATCCGGATGTGCCGAGGCAAGATGGCCTTCGTTGAGCCAGACAATTGCTATAGCTGACGAAGGTGACGCCTCTCGGGTTAGCCGATCCCCTGTTATCGTTTCCCAAGTTCGCACTCTTCCGTCGGCGAATAGTACTGCAACCGACTTGCCATTAGGAGAGATCGCGAGTTGACGAGCAGCTTGGCCATGCGCTCGGGTACGCCAAAGCGGCATCCCGATTTGCTCATCGATCGCTTGAACTGTTCCCGAGGCGCCGGCAGCAATAATCCGCGCTTGATTAGGAAACGTATCTAGTGCAGTAACCGACTCACCACCAGGCAGGAGGTTGATTGGAGCACCCTGCATTGCCGATTGCCGCTGCCACAACTTGGCAACTCGAAAGCCACCCGAGGCAAGCGTTTGGCTATCGGGACTAAACGCAAGTGACTGTACAACATCACGATGTGCAGCAGGCGCAACGGTAACACCTTTCAATAAGTTAGGGTCAGAGAGCCGTGCTACCAATCGTCTGGTAGGGAGATGGTAGACAAAAATCTGACTACCACGCCCGCAGGCGGCGTACTGGGCATCCGGCGATATGACCGTGGTGTAAATCGGTTTAAGCTGGACGGAAAGCGGACGCCATTGCAAAGCCTTAGATANCCGAGGNACCTCACCCTTTGCTCCCTCGTTAATCCAGAGTCGCAACAGGCCAAGTTGGNGGGANGTNAACCGCTGGGCACTAACCTTGTTGCGTCGAGGTGGCATGAACGGTTTTTTGACCTGCCGCACATGCGCCAGTAGGCGGCTATTCGCGGCATCACCCGGCACCACCACCGCCCCGCTCTCNCCACCTTGGGCGATGGTCGCAGGAGTCTCAAGGTTCAGTTCGCCGTCGGCATCTCGGGCATTATGGCAAGCTAGACAGTTTTTACGAAAAATCGGAAGAATTTCGTTGTTGAAATCGACCGGCTTATCCCGTCTCAACTCAGCCACCNCTATTCCGGCAGATGGTTCCGCGGACAAAAAGGGTGCTCCCAACGCGAACAAGAACCCCGCCATCACAGCGCTCAAGATTTCATGCTTCATTATAGATCGGGAAAAGATTGCCTTTAACAGACTGGAATGAAAACCGAATTCAAGCCTTCTCTGGTTTGTTTGTTTTTCACCCAGCCCNAAATGACAAAAAATANGANCCAATATACATCTCANGCTTTGACTCGACGTTAAAAAAGTTCATANTTGGGAAAGAAANTAGCAAGCAGCATGAGCNGGCATCAGGATCATTCTTCACCAGACCACGANCGAAGATCGTTTCTGAAGCAGACGGCCGCCGTCACCGCCGCAGCNGGTGCTACGAATATGATCCGGACGCCGGTTTACGGCCAAACCCAAGCTCCTTCACCAGGTAGAGTCATCGGTGCCAACGATCGNATCAATATTGGTTTTGTTGGAGTGGGCAATCANGGNTTCAACACCCATTTGCGNNTAATTAAAGGTAACGCCAGCAGGCACAAAGTCCAAGCTGCCGCCGCATGTGANGTTTATTCGAAATACCGCGATCGGGCTCAGGATTTCATGAGCNTTGGACCGGGTAATGTTTACAGCGACCACCGTCAATTGCTTGANCGTAAGGACATCGACGCAGTCATTATAGCCACTGTTGACCACTGGCATGCACCGATCGCCATTGACTCGATGAATGCCGGCAAACACGTCCTGATCGAGAAACCGATGACGCGCTACCTNAATGAGGCATTCGACGTGTACGATACATGCAAGAGAACAAAGCGCGTGATGCAGATTGGTGCCGTTTTTTGCATTGAAAAAAAATGGCACCAAGCANCGCAACTCGTTCGTGATGGCAGGATCGGCCCGATTGTACTNGGACAATCTTCCTACTGNCGNAACAGTCCCAAAGGCGAGTGGAACCATACAATTAACCCCAACCTTACAGACAAACACATCGACTGGATGCGTTGGCTTGGGCAGACCGGCATGCGCCCATTCAACGCCGACCACTTTTTCCGCTGGCGAAAATATCACCCTTACTGCTGCGGAATCCTAGGCGACCTACTCCCACATAAAATTCATCCCCTCATGATTGCTAGTGGCAAACCGGAGTTCCCGACTCGCGTCGCCTGTCTAGGCACTAAAGAGATCACCCCTGACCGAGACGTCCCGGACAACACTCAGGTTCTAGCCAACTTTCCCAGTGGCTACTCCCTGATGGTACTCGGCAGCACTGTGAACCAGCAAGGTTTGCCGGAGATGCTGCGCGGCCACCACGGCACGCTCTACTTTGGGNCTGACAAGGTGNNCCTGAAGCCTGAGCCTCCATTTGACGAGGAGATCAANCCTGAAACNTTCAGCAATCTCAAGCCCAGCGGAGCGGATTTCTCCGCCCAACACGCGGACTGGTTTGACGTGATACGAAACGGAGGCGAAACCAAGGGCAATATAGAGCTTTCCATACGTGCCCAAGTGGTCATTTCTCTGGCCGAAATGTCCGAACGAATGAGCCTNACGCTTATGTATGACGAAAAGACCCGGAAAATCACTACCGGCACCGGCCAAGAGGTACAGTCGCTCAATTATCCCGCATAAGGCTTTATACTCCAACCACATTGGGATATCCGAAATCCAAACGATCTATTTGCCTCCTCACTCAAGTACTTGTTCAAACAACCGGCACCGGTCATGCATTCAGATGCTTGGTTAAGTTTTTCCTGTTTTTTCGCTAAATTGCCATTAATATTGCTTCTCCGGTGGCGTCATAGTGGTGTCAACCGGCGTTTCAATTATCCAAAAAATATGACAAAGACTCCATCAAATGAACTGACGCGCCGCAAATTCCTGNCGCGCTCCTCAACAGCACTGGGAGCATCCGCGTTTGGCCCATTCATCCTTCGGGGCCAGAATCTGAACGGCAAGATCAACCTTGCCGCCATCGGAGCCGGTGGCAAAGGAAGCAGCGATACCGACAACAGCGCCCGGTGCGGCGCGAATGTTGTTGCTTTGTGTGACGTCGATCTAAACACCCTCCGCTCGCGTGGCCAAAAATATCCCGGTGCAGCACTCTATCAAGATTTCCGTAAGATGCTTGAAAAGGAGAAGTCCATCGATGCCGTCACCGTATCCACCCCAGACCACATGCATGCCGTCGCCGGGGTGATGGCCATGAAGATGGGTAAGCACGCATATGTNCAGAANCCGCTTACCCAGTCGGTATACGAAGCGCGCCTTATGCGCAANGTGGCCAAAGAGCAAAAGGTNGCCACACAGATGGGCAACCAAGGCAGCGCTGGCAGCGGATTGCGACGTGCTGTCCAGGTGATTCAGTCCGGNATNATTGGCGATGTGACAGAACTACACGTCTGGTCCAACCGACCGGTTTGGCCTCAGGGAATCGACCGACCAAAAGGCTCCGACCCAGTTCCGGATCACTTGAATTGGGATCTTTGGCAGGGTCCTGTTAANCATCGNCCCTACAAGAGTGGAGTNTACCATACATTCAAATGGCGTGGATGGCTTGACTACGGCACGGGAGCCTTGGGTGATATGGCATGCCACACCGTAAACATGCCGTTCCGAGCCCTTAAATTAGGATATCCGACCGTTGTTGAGGCCGAAGATCACTCNGGTATGAACAAGGAAACCTATCCGCTAAATTCACGGATTCGTTTCGAATTNCCTGAACGCGAAGGAATGGTGCCCCTCAAGTTCTGGTGGTACGACGGCAAGAAAGAAGGTGCGCAGAACCAGCCCAACAAGGACACCGTATCGAAAATTAGAAACACCTTCGGCAACATTCGAGGCAGTGGNTGCCTGCTGATCGGTACTAAGGGCCAAATATACACGCCGGATGACTACGGCTCACGCTACTACATCTCGCTGAACGACGAGAAAAAATTCAAGGATAGTAAAAAGCATGAGGCGGATCAGGCGATTGAATCCAATTATTGGCAATCACCCGGCCACACTCAGGAATGGTTTGATATGATGAAAGGTGGTCGCACCGCGTACTCTAACTTTGACAACGCCGCGTATCTCACCGAGATCATACTGCTTGGNTGCATCGCGATGCAGGTTGGCAAAAATCGGAAGATGGAATGGGACGGCCCAAATATGAAGTCACCCAATATTCCAGAAGCGGCCAACTATGTGAAACGCGAGTATCTGAACGGTTATACGCTTTAACAGTTTACGTGAAACGTTAAAAAACCCGGCCAGCCACGAGCTGCGCCGGTTTTTTTAATGAAAAACTTTAGCCAATTACTTGGTCTTACAGAGTCCAGCCGGTGCGATAAGGTGGATTCACCAACTGATTTGCCTTCTCATCATTGATAAATTGCATCCGTTTGGCATCCCACTCCAAACGCACACCTGTACGCTGGATGGCAATCATCCCCAACAGACCGATCTCTGTAAGTGCACCACCATACTCAAATGGCGAACCTGCCTCTTGGTTTTTACGCACGGCGTCAAGCCAGTCTTTCTGATGACCGCCACGAACTCGGGGGATCTTTTGATCCGGTTTACCGAAAGCCTGCATCTTGGCCTCGGGAATAATTCTGCATCCACCCGCCCCGTGCGAACCGTGCATGATCTTACCCTTGTCGCCAACAACGACGGCACCAGTTCCAACCACATTGCGGTTTTCCTCCTTGAGTTCGTCGGGCCTAGGGATTGAATAATCTCCATCATACCATACCACCTTCACAGGACCACGCTCGCCCTTTGCTGGAAACTCATAGGTGATTTTAGATCCCTTGGGATAGAACTCCTTGTGCTTGACGGGATCATAACCTTTGGTCTGTGCGGTTATCGCCGTCGGCATTCCCAGATCCAGTGCCCAGTAGGAAGGATCCAGTACGTGGCAAACCCAGTCACCGATGCAGCCACTGCCAAATGCTGAGTAACCGCGCCAGTTGAATGGCAGATATGCCGGATGATAGGCCCGATCGGCAGCAGGACCGAGCCAGAGATCCCAATCAAGCCCTTCCGGCACTTCATGCTGCTCAGTCTTCAGTGCTGGTTGCTTATTTATTTGGCAATAGACGTTCTTGAATGCATCGCAACCCGCATGCACCTCTGTAACGTTCCCAATGGCACCAGCCCATACCATTTCGCAAAAGAATCGAATGTGATCCGATGAATGCCCTTGGTTACCGACCTGTGTGATGACTTTTTTTTCAAGAGCTGCCTTGCGAAGCGTACGACTCTCGGCAATAGAATGGGTGAGTGGTTTTTCGGAGTATACATGTTTACCCCGACCGATCGCGCCCATGATTGCAACTGCATGCGTATGATCCGGAGTCGCCACCAGCACGGCGTCAATCTGGTCACTCATCACGTCATACATCTTGCGGAAATCTTTAAAGCGTTTTGCCTTTGGAAACTTCTTGAACGAGTGGGCGGCATTGCGATCGTCAACATCACACAACGCGACAATGTCCTCGCCCGCCATGGCACCAAGATTTGCTCCGCCACGCCCGCCACACCCGATTGCGGCAATGCGAATCTTGTTGTTGGGCGTGTTCTGGCCCTCCCCCGCGCGCAGGATATGACTGGATACCACCTGAAAACCGAAGGCGGTCGAAGCTGACTTGAGTAGAAAGGTACGGCGTTTCATTTTTTTATTTTGTTAAAAGCAAATGAATAATTAAAACGCTACGTCACAACTAGTTGTGGGACAAGGCAAAAATGCAGTCCACTAACCGTTTGACTCCCACGATGGTACACAGACATACTGCCAGCCATCCCGCTGCGCCGCAGTCGATAAATTGGCGCTCATAGACCGTTTGATGACCGAACCACTAACCCAGTCTACGACGCTGCAGATTACGTTGTTCTGCTTGATTGGTATCTTCAACACACTGTTAGATTTCACGATCTACAATTTACTAACCCGAAAACTACCCAGAATTCCTTCCAACATCCTGTCAACCAGTGTTGCGATGGGGTTCAGTTTTCTAGCCAACTTTAGGGTTTTCCAACCAGAGATCATCAACGCTTCTGAGCAGGTTTTGAAGTTTATTGTTGTGACAGCCTTTTCGCTCTACATCATTCAGAACATCATTATTTATGTCACCTCCAACCTCTGGCTTCAGCCGGTCCAAACCGTACTGGCCCTATCACGAAAGTATGNCCTCAGCCGCAGCTGGAACGACGACTTTATTAGCAAGAACACCGTAAAATTTCTAGCCACTGCCTGTAGCTTGGTGTGGAATTTCCTCTGGTACAAATACTACGTCTACATTTGATTTCTTTTGCTATAAGCACCCTAACTTCCTAGCATATTGGAGTTGTTTTTTGAATATCGGCCGGTAGCATTCCCGTCTGTACGATCAAACTATAACAATTTAATAAGGACCCAACAATTATGACAAAGAAGAAAATCACCCGACGTAATTTTGTGGAACGATCTTTGGCCGCTGGTGCCGCATTAACCTTGCCCACACGCCGCGTGCTAGGCGCCAATTCCGACGTTCGCGTCGCCATTATCGGATGCGGNGGCAAGGGTAGNGGCCATCTGCGTGATTTTGCTACCAAGCCAGGTGTCCGGATCGTGGGGATCAGCGATCCCGATAAGGCGCGCATGAACAGTGCAGAGAATCAGTTGCGAAACACACTGGAAAAACAGAATGCCGATGTGGATACCCAATACAGGCAGCATCAGGACTTTCGTCATATCCTAGATCGAAACGACGTGGATGCAGTCGTCGTCGCCACCCCAAACCATTGGCACGCTCTTCTTACCATCATGGCCTGCCAAGCCGGCAAAGACGTCTATGTCGAGAAACCAGTCAGCCACTGTATTTGGGAAGGCCGCAAATCAATTGAGGCCGCAAGGAAATATAAGCGCATCGTCCAGTCAGGCACACAGCAACGTTCCGACCCGGCCCTCATCAACGCCGCCGAAGATATCCGCAAGGGTACGCTTGGAGCCGTACAGTGGATTCACTCATTATGGTATCGCCACCGCGAACCCATTGGCAAGGTTACCGGCCCAACCCCAATTCCAGAAGGCGTTGATTATGACCTTTGGTGCGGCCCAGCCCCAATGGGGCCGCTTATGCGCAAAAGACTGCACTACGACTGGCACTGGATATGGGCCTACGGCAACGGCGACATGGGCAACATTGCCCCACATAACTCCGACGATATCCGCCACCTACTCGGTATGACTGATGTCCCTGAACGTGTCATGAGTGTAGGTGGACGCTTCGCCTGGGACGACGATGGCGAAACTCCAAACACGCATTTTGCATTATTTGAATACAAGGTGCCACTAGTACTGGAGATTCGGGACATGCCACATGACAAGGACAACCGTAGTCGACGGGGTGTATCTGTCTATCGGCGCTTCGGTAAAGGCGTCAAGTTCACAAACATCGTCAAGTGTGAAAACGGCTTTTACAACGTCACTCGTGGTGGCGGTTTCTCCTACGACAACGACGGCAAAAAGATTCGCCAGTTCAAGGGTGATGGCGGACGCAATCATGTCGCCAACTTCTTAAAAGCCGTCCGCTCCCGCAAACACACTGACCTCAACGCCGACATTCTCGACGGTCACCTCGGCTCCGTCATGATTCATCAAGCCAATGTCGCCCACCGTGTCGGCAAAGGGTCGACAGTTGAAGAAATCAGAGAACGCGTTAAAGGCCACTCGGAGGAAGGCATCGAAACGCTGAACCAGATGATCAAGCACCTCCACGCCAATGAGGTAGACCTGAAAAAAGACAAGCCAGTGCTTAGTCCATGGCTCACCTACAGCAACGAAAAGGAACGCTTCGTCGGTGATCATGCCGAAAAGGCCAATGCCTTCGTCAAGAATAATTACCGCGCCCCTTACATCATCCCGGACAAGGTATAACCCATTGCTTGACCGCAGACATCCTATTTTAGATTTAACCGGCTACCAGATATAGCCGGTTTTTTCTTGCTTAGTTAGCAATTAAAACGCTAGGCGCAGCAACGTCGGAAAAGTAGGTGAATGTGGATCAAAACCACCAATACCAAGGCGAGGGCAGTGTATTGGTGTATCGCCAGGAGAAATTCCTGGCCGTGAGTTCCGAAAAACTGGAACATTCCCAATATCATCGAAAGGCTGACTGGCAACACGAGAAGCATCGCCAGCCAGAAGGTTAGTTTCCAGCCGAGATCCGACGTATCGTTCGGGTTGGCAACCTTCAATCGCAGTAGGTTAGCCAAGCGTTGACGATCTTCTCCGTTGAGACGGCATCGGTAGCCCCATCCAACCACTACCGCACCCGCACTGATGACGAAGACTGGCGCGATCCCAACGTGCGCCATAAGGGTGTAGCCATGGATTGCTTCCCCAAATAAAAGGCGTCCTCCGAAGCCGGTGACAAACAGAACGGCTAAACTACCCAACGCAACCACGCAGGCCAAACGGTTGAACTTAGCCAGATTGCAATTAGTTTCGCCGCCAAAACCCCACCAAACCCCAGATCCGGCATCTGATACCCGCGGCTTGGACAAGCGCAGGGGTGAGGCAAGCCAATGCAATGCTATTGCAGTAAGCACGAGACCCAAACTCACCCATGAAATAATCGAAAACATTAGTTTGACAACCGATCACCAGCTTTTGGTGTTCA
>PBKH01000027.1 GCA_002721375.1 Verrucomicrobiales bacterium | reverse complement strand
TTCTAATTTTGACTATGCCGCTCCACTGACCGAAATGGTCCTTCTTGGGGCTCTTGCCCAGCGCACTGGAAAAAATATTGAATGGGACAGCAAAAACATGAAAGTTAAATACCAGCCTGAATTTGATGAACTAATAAAAGAACCCACTCGAAATGGATGGCAATATGGTGCAAATCTAGGTTGAAATTTTGCTATTATTTAAATTACTGACACTGGGTTTTTTCTAATTAACGCACTCACCAAGCTAGGCTTCCTTTATAATTGCTATAGTCTTCATTAAGCAGATCGTCCGTAAGCTCGGTTTCATTTCAATGACTCTAAGAATGCCAACAGATCTCCGACTTGCTTATTAGAAAAGCCATTCATCAACTTCATAGGCATCAACGACATCTGTTGCAGTTGTATAGAATCAACTTCCGATTTCGGTAATCTTGTGACCTTGTTTTGAAGATCAGTGACTGACACATAATCTTCTGTTTGCTCAGTGATAAAACCATTATAACGATTCCCACTACTTGTGATCAACGTGCTAGCCTTGAACCTTTCGGGAACTTGTCTTGATGGATACACAATAGCATCTGCTAATTCCTTACGGTTTAGTCGTAATGTAATTCCGTTTAATGGCGGTCCGTAAATTGTTGTTTCACGATCCTCAATTCCCCCATGGCAGGCATAGCAACCCGCCCTTAAATACATTATCCGACCTTGGCTTATATCACCTTGTATAGGCTCATTAGAAGCAATCAACTTGTGAATGACTTCGTCGGAACGTTGTACTGCCTTGACGACATCGCGTGCCACGAATGCTTCACCATGCAGATTTAAATACCATTTGTGCCAATACCGATTGATATTAATCAAATTATTGCGACTACTAGTTTTGGCAAACGAATGATATGCATCAATTACATTTTTAGATGATTCGCTTACATCAAAAGTGAAATTCCAATCGCCCTTCAATGTTCCGTTTTTTTTCCAATCTCTGTGCGGCGTACGAGTGAACCGCCATCTTTGATCCGTTACGAGTTGCCTAGATTCACCTTTAGTATTTTTCCAATTCAGAATCCCAACCAACCCCGCTGGCCCTCCCAAATTCTTTCCAACTACTGCAATTAAGTTTTTACCTGCTTGCAAACCAGAACTTACGTCAACTCGCAATGGTTTTTCCCAATTTTTACTTTCAGCAATTTGCTTTCCATTCAAATAAGCTACAAACTCATTATCGCATGTCATAACTAACTCGGCCTTAGCAACTTTAATAGCAATGTCGAACTCGCGTGCAAACCATGCCGTATCTCCATTATTCTGTGCTGAGGATGACCAGATAACAAGAGGATCATTTTGTTCCCTTGTTGGCTTATGCCCTGAAATGGCTGATAGCGCAAATTCCAACTGTTTGTTTGCCGAAGGAAGCAACTCCATTAATTCTAGAAACCGATAATGGACGGCCTTGGCCCCATTGCGGTCTCCCTTCATTTTTATAGAATCCCATTGAATCTGGTCCAATTTCTTATTCCGCAATGCCAACATCAAAGCACAAGCGTTAACCGTTTCTACATCATCAAACTCAAGGAGCGCAGAGAGAAAAAAACCTGTTTTCACCTCATCTGCATTCTTTGCAAGGGATAGTGTTAATGCTCGCCGTAAATCACGGTCTTGCGTAATTGATAATTGCTTCAACATAAACTGACTGACCTCCACAGTCTGAATACGCTGTAAAATATTTATGATATTTTTCCGAACAACCCTGTCTTTTGCTCTTTTGTAGTGATTAATCAGAATTTGATCTGCACCAGAAACCGAATCAATTTCAGAAAGAACACTTTTTGATAATAAACTATCCGGTTTTATGTCACCAAATTTATCAACTAGTACACCCGCATGTAAGCCACTAAGCTTATTTAAGACAGTACTCCAAAAACTCGGAAACTGCAGACCCTTTCCGCTAAACTCAGAAAACCAACCCTTTTGGGTCGACACGATCCAATCAACTAACTTTTCTGATTGATTCCTTTTCGTTTTTGGATTCTTTAACGGTATATCCGCCAGCGAAGCAGCAATATGAAACTGAGTAACATGATCTTTTTCCTTTATTAACTCATCAACAAGAGAGTCGAACGACTCTGATATCTTATACTGGCCCATAAGGCGTACTTGTTCCCAGCGTACGGTTCTATCAGCATGCGGAAAGTTATCTGTAAGATGAGAGACCACTAAATTTAAACATTCCATATCTTCTACCACATATTTTTTATAGAGCGCCAATACACGTAATAAATCAATTTGATCTTCGGTAACAAGATCCTCAGAATTCAACAGTCGCTTTATTACAGACAAGGCTTCTTTACTTGCCGGCAGCTCTTTCCTTAGATGTGCAGCAACTAACAATCGGATAAATACTCTTGGGCTTGAAGTCGTGCTCGCCAATCCGAAGTACTGGCTTGTTGGACGGTGTGAAAGAGCCAGCATTGCTGAGTAACGGACAAATCGATCATTGTCATCAAGTCGTTGAATTAATGGCCTGTCTGCGTTTGGAGAGGGCATCCGCATCATCGCTTCGGCGGCACGGCGGCGCACAAATGGATTGGGGTCTTCTAATAATCTAATAACGGTTTTCTGTTCTGATTTCCCTCGAATGCCCATCAGCCAAACAGCTTGACCTCGAACTTCCTCGTCCTTGGAATTTGAAAGTTGGATTAAAAAATCATAAGGCAAAGTTTGAAATTCTGGAGAAAGTAACCGTATTGCGTTCAACCGCAAACTGATTGGGTTTTTTTCTTCTAACGCAACATCCATTAAAGACTTTGGAATGTCGAAAGAGGAATGATCCCTGATCGCCAGTTGTCGTGCACGACTCCACTCCGACCCTTTTTGAGGAAGCTCAAGAAGCTCGGTTAGTAGTTCGCTATCGGGAATCGTCCATTCAGGCGTAATCGGACGCACTGTCGGATATTTCGCTGGATCATAGAAAATGCGCCAGACCCCTTGGTTATGATCTGTAACCATGAGGCTTCCATCGGGTGCAACATCGACATCTACAAGGGCAAAGTTAATCGATCTTCCTTTTTCGTCCTTCGCGCCATGTTTCGCTTTTACGAGTTCAGTCATTTCAGCTTTCCATGACCCGCCGGATCGTTTTAAGTGAAAAACAACCAATCTTCCTGAGCTAGCATATCTTCCCGTAGTTGCGGACTTCCATCTGTAATCGCACACGATAAATCCATCATGATATTTTTCAGGAAACTGTGTATGTTCATAAAAGACCCCCCAATTGGGTGAGCCGCGACCAACTTCGAGAACACCAGGCAAACAATCCACATAATATGGAGGATAAGCTCCAACGCCCTGCCAGCCGTGGTCACCGCCGGTTGCCCAATGGTTTAAACGTACAGGTCGATAAAATGGAACATCAACGTGAAATTCCATGTCGCTGTCGAAACTGAAAAACTCTCCAAGATAGTTCATTCCTAAACTGGGCGGATTCCTCCCGCCTGAACCAATGCACTCCCACTTTTCACCTTTTGGATCAAAACGAAATACGGATGCCTTTCGTTCTTCGCGCACGGGTGAATTTTTTTGCGTAATGTGCTTTCGACCAGAAACACCTCCTCCGTCTCCAGAAACCAGATAGATGTATCCATCTAAGCCACGAAGAATCGTATGTGCTGCATGGTCACCTCCAGTATTAAACGATGCTCCGAGTCGGCGCTCGTGTTTAAGTGTGTTTTTCGATTTGTAACCGCTGAAGAGTTGCACCCCATCACCCGATACCGTGTAAAGATAGTCGTCCATTACTAGCAACCCTTGAGGGCCCCGCCCCCTAAGTGATGTGCCGGCTGCGATCGTTTCCTGTGCGTCGTATATACCATTATTATCAGTATCAAGGATACGGCGAACCGAATTTCCTTCGCCAACCAACAAGCGTCCCTGCGCATCAAATGTTAGATCGTAGGATCCACCTGTTAATTTTGGTTCGGCTGCACGGTATATGTGAAATCCGTTAGGAAGCTCAAACTGGTCATCAAGCAACTTGGGTTTAGCATTTATTAATGTCGTTGAACTTATAATTGAGATGATTATATAAATATACTTTTTTGACATGACTGATTTATATCACTTAAAACCGAAATCTGACCAAACACATCGTTACTATTGGTATGGATGAGATTCATTCCATTGCTCTACAGTAGGCTTAACGGCTTTTTATTGAATGCAATCGAGCGCATTCACCACAAAACGAATTAGAAATCTATCCGTTGTTAGTACTTAATAAATCCAGTCCTGTCTTTCCACCACTGATAATCGAGCTTCCCCTTGGCATCAAAAGTTGGCATACCCCATCCATATTTAACCGGAATTGTCGTGGTTTGACTTTGCCATTTCTTTATTTCTGAATGGCCATCTGCAAATGAAAAAGAACATCCTCCGCTGTGGTGGGAAGCAGGAGTATCGCCCCAATGACCACGATTTGGATCATTAATAAAATATCCGTCATTAATGGAATCAGGATGCTCGTCTAGAGTCACCCATACATTACTAGGGTTAGGCACATCCGACACCTTCATAAATTGCCGAAAACCCCGTAGCAAAGCATTCTGACCTCGCACCGTAGGATCGCCCTTGTTCAATGAATTAAATCGACCGAAAAAGGCATTCATCACATTGCTCCTCAAACGACCAGGGTAACGCCTCTGCTTCTGTGCTGTGCTCAGATATTTGTCGGCAGGACATTTGTAAATTCCAAATGCAGATGCGGTGTAGCGGGCTAAAATCCCATTTTGCACCCAAGCACGGTTGGTAACACTTTGGTCCGCTATGCCTCCACCAGCGCCCCAAGTCATAACATTGTTGACCCAATTATCATATCGTTTGCTGGAGATCGATTGAATTGTCTCACCAACCCCAAAGTTATTACAAACTCGATCATTAAATTCAGTTGAGTAGAGATGCCAAGCCTGCATTAATTGACGACAATTATTTAGACAGGCGATCCCCTGCCCCTTGGCCTTTGCCTTCGCTAAAGCAGGAAGCAACAGTCCAGCTAGAATTGCAATGATTGCAATAACCACAAGTAATTCTATAAGCGTGAAAGCCGATTTTTTGTTGTTTGTTTTCATTAAGTTTAAAACAGGTTAAACACAAGATTATCTCCTTCTTTCGATTTCATGGTGGGAAAATAATTATTCTTATATAGTCACTATTCAAGAACTTAAAACTGCGGCACCGAAAAAGATTTAACCCCCTTTTTGCTTTTAACTCGTTTTTGCTATTTTACGAATTCGGACTTCGCGAAACTCAACTCTCCCTGTGAGGTGATGCATCTGGAGCAAAATGCTCCCTTTCTTGTGACGGTTTTCAGGATCAAGACAGTTGGCTGCAGGTTCACCATTAACCCAAGTCTGCAAATGATTACCAACAGCAAGGATCCGCAAACTAACCCATTCCCCATCCTTCGTCGAAGCAATAGGGGCGCGCGCGCCTTTCACCTTCAATGCATAAATACTTCCGGTCGGATTATTATTGTCGCCATGATCCACCTGCGCCTCGTATCCAGGTGGATATTCTTGCTTCTTATCAAGATGCGGCGCGCAGCGGAAATAAACGCCACTATTCCCTCGTCCTCCAGACGTGTCACTGATACGAACCTCCACATAGAGTTCAAAATCAGCAAATTCCATGTGCGACGACAGATACCCCTGACCCCCGTAACCAGTAAGGACACCATTAACAACTTGCCACTCAGGCTTATACTTGAACTTGTTTTCTCGCCAACCATCTAAATTTCGTCCGTTGAATAGATGAAGCCAATCATCATCCTTTTTGGTCACTGCACACCCCACTAACAGTAAAGCTGCGATCGTGATTAATATATGTTTCATTAATCTTCAGCTTTTAATTTTCACCTCACTTGGCGCCATACATCAAATGATTGCTTTAATCTTTTAGCTTACCAAAGTTCTTGCTCCTAATTGAAATTATTATGATCTCACTCATTGCTAGATAAATGGGGTCACATTTAATTTCTTCTCTTTTTTCGAGATGGACGAGGAGCCGAAGCACGCTCCTGTATCCAAGCAAGATCTAGATTATCAGGAGAAGATACATGCTGAACCCTTGGCCATGTACTACCGTCAAAACTCGCTTCAACTATTGTTCGGAAATCTACCCATTTTTTGATTTCTGCATGCCCATCNCCAAACGCAAACCCTCCNGCNCCNTTATGATAGCTTGCTGGATAGTCAATNAACCTTGCCTTCGCTCCTNCCGGNTAACATTCAACGGCAAANCCNGANTCATTTATACTGTTTGGNTGCTCATCCAAAAAAACAAATAAATTGGATGGCCCNGGNTCACTCATGTCTCCTTCTTTCAAGTATGTATAAAACAAAGTGAACGGGAGCCATTTACCAGCGTTTCCACCTTGTTTGGGATTTTTACCAAATGATTGACTCATTGAAATACTACGAACGCGAGGAGTGGCTTTACCTTTGTAATTCACATAACTCTTATCAGCAGGGCATTTAAATACTTCCGGGCTTTGGATGTATTTACCAAGCATAGCACCTCGTTTCGAATTCAATAATAAATCCTTATCGATATTATCTCTGTTATTTCCCTGGAAATTCAAAATTCCTGGCACCCAAATTGGATTACCGTGACCGCTTGCCAGNAAGCCGTCATTATCTCCTGCATACATTATCCAAGCTAGTGCAATTTGCTTGTTATTACTCATACAAATNATGCCTTGTGCTTTTGCTTTAGCCTTTGCCAAGGCAGGAAGAAGTAAACCAGCCAAGATTGCTATGATTGCTATNACCACCAGTAACTCAATGAGCGTGAAAGCGTGTTTTTTATTATTATTCATTTTTTAAACAAACACTCTACTTTATTANTAGATTAAANTTTTGTGGTGAGCCAAATATGATTCTNATCGGCAATAACTTCAAGTCTGTTTTGGTAACTTGCCATGGAAANCATCTGTTTTCCCTTCATCTCAAATCGCTTTNGCTTCAAACTTTACCTCAGACCCATTCATTTTAATTTTTGCTATTTGAATACCCCAAANTTGGAAGGACTGAAACTCGGTTATTCATACAACTTGCAGTGAAGATGCACGATGGTTAAGATTATTGATGTGTTATTTGTTCGATTTGCAACACTNTTTGCCCTGCTCGTGGCGTCGAATGTCNAGGCCTCCCCGAAAGTGAAACGCCGCAACGAAACCTATCCCATCAGCGGCTCATCATTACAAGAGTTGCAACAGATGATTAACCGCCACGGNCCCATCAACAACGACGATGGTAAGCGGTACGACGGAATCACCGAATGGTCTCTCACCTGGGATTACCAACTCAAGCAACGCGGCAAAGTCTGGATCGTGGCTAATCGTAACGTGCAACTCAATTTAAAGGTGATCACACCACGTTGGACTGATTTCCAGAACACTCCGGGAGTAATTCGAACGCAGTGGCGGATTTATCAGGCCAACCTGCTGCGGCACGAGGAAGGGCACGTTCGGATCGCTCTCCGAGCTGCTCAAGCCATTGACAAATATCTCGGTGTTTGTGGTGCGTCGTCCTCTCTGAACAAACTGAAAAGTGATATCCAAAGAAAAACCAATGCACTACTCAAGCAATACCGCAAAATCGACCAAAATTACGACCAACGCACGCGTCATGGAGCCACTCAAGGCGTGAGCCTTATCCGCCCACCCGCCAATTGAGCAAAGTTTCCACTTGGCCAAGCGATAGACATTGCGAATGTTCCATTGAGCCTGAGCGAGGCTCCTGATAATTTGCCTCAGAGCGGATCCCATTCCGCAATTGAAATNTGTGACTTATAACTCCATCAACAGTCGGGATTTGTTCCTAGACGCCTGCGGTGACAGAGACGTCCCACGCCCACCTATCTGGCTAATGAGACAGGCGGGGCGATCGCTGCCGGAATATCGAAAGCTCAAGGAAAAACATACGTTTCTAGAGCTTGTCCAGTCACCCGATCTGGCGACCGAAGTCACCCTACAGCCGCTGCGCCGATTCCCACTCGACGCAGCAATCTTATTTAGTGATATCCTTGTCGTACCAGAGGCACTTGGCCAGCCGTACCGTTTTACCGATGGCAATGGTATCCGCATGGATTTCACCATCTCGAGTCATCAGGATATTGAGCGTCTGGATCCGTCTGGACTGCGAGAGCGACTGACTTATACGAGCGAAGCACTCCGACAGATCAAGCGAGAATTAGACGGACAACAGGCCTTACTTGGATTCGCCGGCTCGCCATGGACTTTGGCCAACTACATGATAGGTGGGCACTCGCAAGATACCCTACTTGCCCGACGACTTTACCACGAGGACCCCGATCTGTTCGGCAAGTTGATGGAAAAATTGACCCTCGCTGTAACCGATTATCTGGAACTACAAATCGAGTCGGGAGCGGACGCAGTGCAAATTTTTGACTCAATGGGCGGCTGTCTCCCGCCATGCCATTACAAGGCGGCATCAGGAAAATGGATCGCCGAGATTGTAGCCCACCTTGAAGGTAANGCACCCGTGATCGTTTTTTCAAGAGGAACACTTGGTTCCCTCGGGCACCTGGTTGACACTCGTGCACCATTCTTGAGTGTGGATTGGACTGCTGATCTCAAAGAAATTCGAAATCGTATCCCCAAAGGAATGGGCCTGCAGGGGAACCTTGATCCAGCCGTGCTCACCGCTTCCCCAGAANTTGCGGCAAATGAAACCAGATGCATTCTTGAAACCATGCGCGGCTTTAACCGTTATATCTTCAACCTAGGACACGGCGTCACCATGGATGCCCGGCTCGAGAGTATTGAGGCCGTCGTCACTACCGTAAGGAACTTCAAGTGAGCGAACTATCCGTCGACCTGAATCTCGTGCGCAAATACGATATGCCAGGGCCGCGCTATACCTCTTATCCTCCGGCAACTCGGTTTTCCGACACGTACGATGCTGATCGGCTACAAGAGTTGATCCAGGAAAACAAACAATCCGATCGCAACCTGTCACTCTACTGCCACATCCCTTTCTGCGAGTCCCTCTGCTGGTTTTGCGGCTGCACCACCGTCATTACTTCGCAGCATGAGGAAGGAACGGACTACCTCGATTACCTGGACCGGGAGATGAGCGCATTTTGCAAAGGAGGAATCGGAGACNGAAAAGTGGTCCAGAAGCACCTCGGCGGTGGCACACCGACCTTCCTCCGACCCGATGAAATCAAACGGCTGGGCTCAATCCTGCAGCGGNATTTCGGNGANACTCCNGATTGCGAAGCCGGAGTCGAAGTGGATCCGCGCGGACTAACCCAGGATCATGTTTCCGCACTGTGGGAGGCCGGCTTCAACCGGGCNTCGATGGGAGTGCAGGACAACAACCCAAAGGTCCAGAAGGCAGTACATCGGATTCAACCAATGGATATGACGCGTGCCAGCGTGGATTGGCTGCGAGAGACCGGATTTCAGTCGGTCAACATCGATCTGATTTACGGCCTCCCTCATCAGACTGAAACCTCTTTTGAAAAGACATTGGANGAAATCATTGGGTTATCTCCGAACAGGCTTGCGGTATTCAGCTACGCCCACGTACCGTGGATCAAGCCGGCACAAAAGATTCTTGAGCAAAAAAACCTACCAACTCCGGAAACCAAGCTCAACCTGCTCAAGCTGATCATAGAGAAACTGACAGCCGAAGGCTATGTCTACATTGGCATGGACCACTTCGCNAAACCGGAGGATGAACTGGCGATTGCACAAAACAAAAAAACACTCCAGCGTAATTTCCAGGGATACAGCACCTTTGGCGGTGCGGATATNCNCGCCTTCGGAATGTCCTCCGTTTCNCAAATCCCNGATGCCTACTGGCANAACATCAAGGAACTTGACGGATATCGCCACGCCGTAAACGACGGTATGGCGCCAGTTGCCAAGGCTTGNCTTGTAACCGACATAGAAAAACAAACTCGTACCGTGATCACGCGCCTAATGTGCGANCTTAGCCTAGAGTATGANGACTTGTCGGCTCGTCTTGGTATTGATTTTAAAGAGACTTTCGACGANGTNATTGAAGGACTTCGCGACATGGAGGAAGACGGACTTGTCCGGCTCGAAACATCTGGTCTGACTGTCACGGATTCCGGACGCCTGTTCATCCGGAACATTGCCATGCGATTCGATCCGTCAATCGAAACCGGAGGCGCTCCCCGGTACTCAAGAACCATTTGAAACCGGTAGCGATCATAGGCGGCGGGATTACGGGTCTGACAGCGGCTTTCAGGCTTAAACAGCNAGGTATCNCTACCGTCCTTTTTGAGGCGAATAACCGTGTTGGCGGCGTTATACAAACAGTACAGGAAGGCAACTACCTGGCCGAGTGCGGTCCAAACACAATCCTTGAGACCTCACCGATCATCGGCAAATTGATTGCAGAGCTTGGTTTAGAGGACCGACGCATNAATACCAGTGNATTGGCTGAAAACCGGTACATTGTCCGAAACAAACACCCGGTCAAACTCCCAGTTTCTCCNCCTAGTTTCTTGGCTTCACCGCTTTTCTCGTTTCGNGCCAAAGCGCGNTTACTGGCNGAGCCATTCATTCGCCGANCNCCTGACGATGAAGAGGAAAGCTTGGCAAATTTTGTCCNGCGGCGCATCGGCCNGGAGTTTCTAGATTACGCCATCAACCCATTTGTTGCCGGGGTCTATGCCGGCGCACCGGAAACCCTGTCTGTNCGTGAAGCATTCCCCAAATTGCACGCACTCGAGCAACAATACGGCTCATTGATCCTCGGCCAAATCCTAGGGGCCAGTAAGCGGAAAAATAGCGGGACAGTTTCCCGACAACACGCACCAAAATTTTCCTTCGATCTCGGCCTGCAAACCTTGACCGACACCCTCGGACAACGGCTCAAAGAACAGATCCGCACCAGCCAGACAATCAGCACAATCACCCGGCAGAACAATTTATGGTCTCTTGGCCAAGGAGAGGAATACTCCACTNTNTTGCTAGCATTACCAGCATTTCGGATGGCGGAACTGCAACTCACCTGCGACTCGCATGCGATCAGCCTATCAATGTTAGACGACATCCAGTACGCCCCGGTGGCAAGCGTGATAATGGCGTTCCACCAGCAGGACGTAGCGCACCCTCTTGATGGTTTCGGTGNACTAAACCCTGAAGTCGAAAAGCTGAATTCTCTGGGCACCATTTTTTCATCCTCCCTGTTCCCTGATCGCGCTCCGATTGGCCAAGTGCTCTTAACGAGTTANNTTGGAGGCCTGCGAGCCCCANATCTCGTCANAAAAACACCGAACGAACTGTGNGACCTAGTGATGAAAGACCTCAATTTAATACTNGGAGTCACTGGCGAACCGACCTACCGACNCGTCTTCATTCATCACCGTGCTATCCCCCAATACGACGTTGGTTTTGGCCGGTTCAAAGATTTCATGAATAAACTGGAACAGGACATCAGTGGCCTTTTTTTTGCAGGCCATTGTCGCGATGGAATTTCACTGGTCGACTCCATCGTCTCGGGCCATGAGGCCGCTTGCAAAATCGCAAGCCATTTAAAATACTGACATGAGCACTAAAAAAGGCGTCTTACTAGTTAACTTGGGGTCGCCGGACTCGCCTGATGTGGGTGATGTTCGCAGGTATCTCCGTGAATTTCTGATGGATGGACGAGTCTTGGACGCTCCATGGATTGTNCGGTTTTTCCTCGTTAATTTCCTCATTCTCCCAAAACGACCAAAGGAATCCGCCGAGGCATATCGACAAGTTTGGCTTCCCGNAGGAAGTCCGCTCGTTGTCACGAGTAAAAATGTTCATTCACAGCTTCAAGAACGGTTGAATGTTCCGGTGGAACTGGCTATGCGGTACCAAAATCCAAGTATTGAACAGGCCGTAGATCATCTACTGAATGATAACGTCGACGAAATCTTTTTAATCCCGCTCTTCCCGCACTACGCCATGTCAAGCTACGAGACGGCGGTGGAAAAAACCAAAACCGTCCTGAACCATAGANCCCCAAAGGTAAATCTAGCAGTTCAACCCCCGTTCTTTGACCACCCAGACTACATCCGAGCATTAGTTGCGAGCGCCCGCAAAACATTGGATCAGGATTATGATCATCTTCTGTTCAGTTTCCACGGATTGCCGGAAAGGCATTTAAGGAAAAGCGACCCCAGCGGTTGCCACTGTTTAGCCACCAGCGACTGCTGTGTCGGCAGCCATCCATCTCACAATACTTGTTACCGTGCCCAATGTTTCAAGACTGTAAACGCCTTCTTGCAGGCCGCAAACATTCCGCTAGAAAAACATTCCGTTTCGTTTCAGTCCCGACTGGGACGCGATCCTTGGCTGCAACCTTACACTGATCTTGAACTACCGCGTCTAGCCGAGCAAGGCGTTCGGCGCATGCTCGTCATATGCCCAGCTTTTGTAAGTGACTGCCTGGAAACCATTGAGGAAATCGGCATGAGAGCAAAGGAAACTTTCATTGAGGCCGGTGGCGAAAGCCTTGAACTGGTTCCTTGTATGAATGAGCATCCACTTTGGATCAATGCACTCGAAAACATGATTAANAGCTTTCAAGNACTCGATTCTAACTCGGCGAAAGCAGTACATAATTGAATTAGCAGAGCGTGTATTTTACTGAGATTTTTTTAGCTTTCGGATTAGAATGAAACTTCTGACTGATAATATAATAAACACCAAACTCAAAATACAGGTTATAGACTTAGAATATGCTGCAAGTTGATTTTCCAGCTCTTTTCCTAATAACATATTAATGGCATCTCTCACAGTCGCCACAAAACCCGCTAAGGCAATAACTACGTTAATGTGCATCGCCATTTTAAGAAACTTNTGATTGAAACTTGCGATTGACAACAAAAATATCGGAGCTCCCAAAAATGCTGGGATCATTGCAGTAACACTAACCCCTCCAGATTTAAAATAGCCGAATAAGCCTATCACAATGAGAGCTAAACCATAAAAAACACCAACATAAATCATAACAAAAAAAACTTAACCATTAACAATTAGATTTTCAATTAGATTTTCAAAGAGTCTTTTATATAAAATAAAGATCCTACCGAATAGAGCTGATTAAAATAGTCAACGGAAGCCATAAAAAGCTCAAATCTCGAAAGGAAGTAAATACTCTTTATTGAAGTTCAAACAACCAATGTCACAGCTTAGTCATAAAGTGAGCAAATAGCCCAATAAAAATTTGGGCAAGCGAAATTCATTAGCGCTTGTGATTGCGGCGCAAAATTATTGGCCGTGGTTCCAGTCCTGGGAAAAATCCCTACCCCGGATATAGTTTTCCACCTTGATAAACTCGGTGTGGCCATCGGCAAAAAGTATCGGTTCACCATTCGCTCCGTGCGGATCTGTCTTGTCGGGATAATTGTTGATCGCTCCCGAACCAGCGTAATCAGCCTGACGAATCAGCCACACGATGCTTGGATTTGCCTTGGTGCCCTTTTTTCCAAAGGATGAAGTTTTATAGATGTAAGTCTGCACAGAGATGAGGGTCTTTAGAACTGTCGGCACCTTCCAAGTACGGCCATTCCATGCGCGCACCGTGGTGGTCACACTATTATCACCACCCATGAACCCCCATGGCTCATAACTGTGGCCCGGACTATGCCCTTTCGTGGCAGCCATCAACCGCAAATCCTTCACTTCCCGTTTTCCAAGATATCGAGATTGAGTCTTGGGCAAAAAATCTCGCTTGACATCCGCCCGGATATAGTTTTGTGTGGATGGACAAATGAATAAGTCTTTGTCGGCAATATATTCAGGATAAAGCCAGTTTAAATTATCGTCTCCCGGAGACTCGCAACCGGTAAGACGGCCAAGGCTATCGTCATCCGCGTACATCTGAGAGCCAAGACCCATTTGCTTAAGGTTGTTCATACAGGTGGTCACCCAGGCTTTGCGCTTGGCAAAGGAAAGTGTCGGCAGCAGCAACGATGCTAGTATCGCGATGATCGCAATCACCACAAGTAATTCGATCAACGTAAACCCGCGGTAATGAATTTTTGTGCTGATCACACCACCAGTATACACGGTTTACTATTCGGATAAACGAATAGATGATGATATATAATTAACAAAAGTCAAAAATTAACGACCAATGTCGGTTAAGCCAATTGATTTTGAAATTATGTTATTATCTTTGACTATGATCGAACGGGCTTACTAAACAGATTTAGCTATTACTAACATCAGTTAATTTCAACAGATAAACCTTGCCGGTTAATTCATTGCACTTGCTTGCACCAATCGAGGTTGTCATTTTCAGGGCATGCTTGAGGGGGCAGTAAATGAAGAAAACGTGAAATCTGAGCGATTGAGGAGTCTGGACGTACTCCGAGGGTTCGACATGTTCTGGATCATCGGAGGCAAACCCGTTGTGATTGGAATGCTTGCACTGATTTCAGTTGAAGCTAGCGAATGGCTGAAGCGACGATTACACCACCCCGAATGGCATGGATTCGAACCTTATGACCTAATCTTCCCTTTGTTCCTGTTCATCGCAGGGGTATCTACTGTTTACTCGATCGCTAATCGCTTGGCCAAAGGCGACAGCAGGGCAAGCCTGCACTGCCACTTCGTTCAACGTGGACTGACACTTGTGTTGCTTGGCGTACTTTACAATGGACTTCTGAGCCGAGATTTAGCCAGTCCAGAAGGCTGGGGCGAAATGCGCTATGCCAGTGTACTTGGTCGAATCGGCTTGGCCTACATGTTTGCCGCATTGATCGCTGCAAATACTCAATGGCGTGCCCAGTTAATCTGGGTTATTGGACTGCTAATCGGNTACTGGGCGGCACTACGTTTCATCCCAGTCCCCGAATTCGGAGCAGGCGACCTGANCCCCGGCCACACTTTGACAGACTATATTGACCAACAANTCGTCCCAGGAAANCTTTACAAGGGCGTGCGAGATCCCGAGGGANTTTTCGCGGTCATTCCGGCGATCGCCACNGCGCTGCTNGGATGCTTAACNGGNCAATGGCTAAGACAAAAAGACATCAAAGGTGAAAANAAATCAGGCTACATGGCCATAGCCGGTGTNGNNTGCCTTGNCTTGGCTTGGCTTTGGAATTTNGANTTTCCAATCAACAAAAATCTCTGGTCGAGTTCGTTCGTGTTAAACTGTGCCGGNTGGAGNCTACTCCTTCTAAGCCTATTTTACCTNGTCATCGACGTGTGGAANTTCNGTAAAGGCACACTCTTCTTCACCGTGATCGGAGCNAACTCTATCTTGATTTATATGGCTCCACGTTTTTTTGACTTTAAATACACAAACGAACAGTTATTCGGCGGAATCCTAAACCTAGCCGGCGAATACAGAACTTTGCTACTTGCAGTCACTGTGCTAGCGATCAAATGGTCCCTGTTGTATCTTCTCTATCGTAAAAAGGTTTTTCTAAAGGTGTAACACATCTAAAACAAATGAACCCACTTCCATCCTTACCGCTGATTGCGGAATCTGACGCCAACACTGTCGCATACGTCCTTTTGGTTGTTGGCCCGCTGTTAGCCATGGCGTTTTTCTATTTTTGGAAGAAGGCGAAACGAACACGCGACCTGATGGCTGCAACCGAAACAAGCCCCATCGGGCAACTGACCGAAGGTCCGTCAGAAATTCGCGGCAGAACAGACACTTCCGAAAAGCCTCTAATCAGTCCGTGGCGGCAACAATCGTGTGTGCACTACTGCTTTCATGTCGAGGAACAACGCAGCAGAACAGACAGCAAGGGTAATACCACACGATACTGGAAAACCTATATCAAGGATGAACTAACCGTGCCATTTCTAGTAAAGGATGAAACAGGCCAAGCGGTAGTCGACTCCAGCAAGATCAGGTTTACTCTGAAAGAGGATCGGTTCTCTCGATCCGGTTTCATGAACGACGCTGACTCCGGATTGCAGCAACTCCTCGAGTCTCGCTACAACAAAAAGACAAAAGGTTGGATCTTCAATAAGACGTTGCGGTACACGGAAACCGCGCTAGAAATGGATGAGGAAGTCTATGTTTTTGGCGAAGCCTCACGGCTCGGCGACGGCTGGATGTTACGACACGGTAAAATGCCTTTAATTGTCTCCGATGAGGGCGGCGCAGCAGTCGAAAAAAGCTACTCGAACCGGGTGATCGTTTTCGGAGTACTCGGGATACTCTCCGTTGTCACAACTTGCGTAGGTTTCGTCATACTCGTCACCTAAATTAAATAACACAAAACATAAAACACGATTAAACGCCTTGCGGTGTCATAAATCTAAGTAGCAAGAGAATGTTAGCACTGGAAACCTCATGCAACTATTAGCACAAAAACTTTTTTTTTGCGTAGCAACCTTCGCGATTTTAAATCAATCAAAAGCAGAAGAGGTTAGCAAGCCAAAGCTCTCATCCACCTTACAAGTCTCCCAATTAGATGCTTCCAAGTTTAGTATTTTGACGCTGCCCCCTCTCCGTATCGACGGAAAAACAGCAAAAGCGCATACTCAAGGTCTTCTTGTGCATAAAAACGGGATTTTCGTTACAGCTCGCAGGGACGATATAAAGCCCCGTCGCGCTCTTCTGCTCTGGTTGAAATGCAATCCGTTGAATAATCGCATTGGAAGCAAAATGAGCTGGACTAAAATCTGGGACATCACACCGAAACCCAATCTCGAAAACGGGTTCAACATACTTGATCACCCAGGAGGATTTGATTTCGACGGTAAACATATTTGGATTCCAATCTCAGAAAGTCATCGGAAAGGTAAAACCATAATACGCAAGTTTTCGGTTCACTCTTTGATAAACGAAGGCAAGGCAAAACATACCCAAAGTATAATCATAGACGACCACATAGGTGCGATCGCAATTTCTCGCAGCCTAAATAGGATTTTTTGTGCTAATTGGGATACATTGCACTCATACGAACTTTCATTAGAAGGCAAACTAATAAAACGCTTTCAGCGTAATGAATTTATTAGCAATTACAAAAATTGGTCAAACGCTGTTCAAGACTGGAAGGTGCACCAAGGATTCTTGATCGCAAGTGGGATCGACAAAAGCTTAAAGCTGCCATCAAATCACCCACGTTCCTTGATTCAATTGATAGACATTAAAAGCAGGAATATTATTGAAGAACTGAGGTTGCCCCGACGCACTTCGGGAAACTTTACGCGCGAAGGCATGGCGATCTACGATGAATGCATCTGGCTTCTGCCAGATGATCTTACAGAAGAAAACAAACTCTACAAGTTCCCGCTAGCTGACTTAAAAAAAAATGAAACCCAAAAAGAAAAACTCGCAACAGGACAATAACAAATGGCGTATTGTATCTAATATCGCCGTAATTATATCTCTTATTTTTGTCATTTTTGAACTAAGACAAAATCATCAAGCACTTGAGGAAGCGAATCTCATTGCAAGAATGGAATCAGCTAATGATGCATACACAGGCTCAACCATGATGCGCCAAATGATTATTGATAATGCTTCAGTTTGGAATAAAGCAAATAAAGGCATCCCTTTGAATGAAGAGGAAACATTAATTAGAAAAATGATATCGCATACTTACTATTTTAATCATGGCCAAATGTACGAACAAGCTGTGAGGCTTAAAGATGAAAAATTAATAAAAGCAAGACTTAGCATACCTGAAAGATTTGTCCCCACATACCCCGGAATAAAAGCAGACTGGCCAAGCGTAAAAGATGAATACATTGCAAAAGGCTACGGCGCATTAGTGGCACCATATGAAAGAGAGTTTAGTAAGCTTGATAAAGCTTTAAACAAGAAATGAAACATCACCCTACACGCAGTACCCACGGCAATTGCCCCCACTGGTGATGCAACTTGTAAGAAGCAAAATATAGGATAGCAGAAAAACAGTGGCGCTTATTGTGCTGCCCACATAATTGATGCAGTTGATTTTGCAGGGATAGTTTCGATGAAATCAAGGTTCCCTTGAACAACTGAAATTGTTCTGGGCTCACTTTTGTCATTGTTAACAGTAAGAACTATTTGTCCATCAGGATTTAAGCATGCATAATGGTCTAGCCCATTAGGATAAGATTTTGATGAAATCCTCACTGCATCACTTTGTAAAAAGTCATTCTCTATTGCAATAGAGTTGCCGATTTCCGAAATATCAACAAAGATATAATTATCTGCTTTTTTTTCTTTATCTAAAGAAACGAGGGTTTCTATGCCTCTCTTTTTTGGGTTCACTAGTGAATTAATGAAGCACTTAATCCTCCCCTTAACGCCAACAGAAAAATCTCGACTTTCATCCGATACAATTGACTTAAAATGNGACTGATAAGCGTTTCCTGATTTTTTTGCATTTGATGCGACTACGACCTTNGAATCACGTAAATCATCTATTGATATTGTCAGTTGCCCGCTATTAATTTCAAACGCCTTCTCCTTGATGCCAAATGGAGAAATATCAACAACGCTTTCTGGCGCAATCCATGAAGGCAAGGCTATTTTAATTGTAAAATTTTCATGATCTTTAAATTGATACCCCAAAGGCGCCATTTGATAGTCTTTATTTGTAATACATAAAATCAGTTTGTTAAAATTAACTAGCGCAAAAGCATCTATATTTGACGGGAAATCAATATGCCTTTGAAGAATNGGTTCCGATCTTAATATATCCGATTTTATCAATCGCAACACCCTACCCCACCCTTGAATGGAACTTTTAGTCTCTGGATATTTTATGCCAGGTTTCTCACGGAAGGTAAACCAAAGAATCCCTTTAGCACCTCTGCCTATGTTTTGCATTAGCTGAACCGACAACTCTTCTGGCGTAGGTACAGTTTGGCCGGGCCTCTCGTCCCAATCAAACAAACCCTGCGACCAAACCCAAATAGGCTTGGGCTCTGAAGCCGCCTTAAGGTCGCGTGTGTAATAACCGGTCTCTTCCAGCTTAGTTCCAAATGGTGTAGGCCATTTACTTGTTGAAGGTGCAGTGACGCAATAATGATCCATACAAGGAAGATCTACAATCGGCGCATACTCAAAAAATGTGACGTTCCTNCACAGAGTAGTCATAGTTGGAGCATACGGATAAGCATGCCGTGCAATACTATCTTGAAGAACGACTTGTTGCGGATGNGTTACCCAGTCAGGTTCGTCAGACAATTGAAGACATGCAACAGCACGATGTCTTCCTAATGTCCTAAGGTCATATGTATCATTATAATTAACCGTTGCAAGAGATCTATACCCAAAGCGCTCTGCTTCCTCTTTGTAAAATGCTGAAAGCGGATCAGCCCCCTGGACACAAGTATCTATATGATGTCGCCTCTGAGCCAAATAACTGGCCGGATCAGCACCCCAAGTACCTATAGGAAAATAGTCCGCAAAAGCCCGACGATGCGCCATGACTGATCTTTCACTTTTTTTCTCTCTAATATCTGCTTTGACTACAATTAACTCCGACTCCTTTAACGCTGAAACCAAATCTATTCTGCCAATAACATGACCATATGGGACCAATGTATTGGCTGTCAATTCTGACTTCTGGACCTGCTTGCCAGTAATTTGTATTTTATCTATTTGAACAGCAGTATCCCCTATATTTCGAATATGAACAACCGCGGTCTTTAAGCCTGGCTTAAATGTGATTAATGAAATTGAGACATTGTCTTCACTAAGCAAACCCGAATGACTAACAGCTGGTTTCCAAGTATCTTTACTGATTATTTCAAAATCATAGGCACTTCCTTCTTTGAATTTTTCCGATACCGCATTTATTTCTAGCACCGAAGTTTGCCCTGGATTAATTTTGTTATGATAAAGTCTGTCCCAAGAAATTAAATTATCTAACCTCCAAACTGACTCGTCAAAATCGTTCCAACGCCAGTAAGCAAAATTAACCGGCTTACTTGAAATATTTGTGTAATAAACATAGATTAAACCTCCTTGATTCGGATGGACATTTTCCAATTCTTGAACCATTTCTGTTTCGTAAGAAACTGGGCGATAATGCAGATAATCTAATCGGATTGAATTTTCATTTGCCTTAGTTTTGATAATCTTCGCAGAATCATCTGCTTTGGCATATAATCTTTGATTACTTATCTCAGAAGTTTCAACAATCAATTCATCAGTGTGACCACTCACATTTAATAAAAGAAAGCAGGCAGGCAAAATGAGTAGCGGTATCATGTTTGAACGCTTTAATCTCAGTGGCATCTTTTCTCGAATTCCAGCAGACATAGCGTTTACTCCCATGGCAACCAACGTATAATATCTCCATCTATTTGAAACCGTTTTGCACGAATATTGGACCCATTTCCTTCCTCGTAATAAACAATAAGGGCGGTCTCATCATTGAGATTAACCATGGAAGGGTAAGCACCTGTATGTGAATCGACGAGAATGGACTCACCCCACGTTTTACATTCGTTCCTTGATAATCGAATACTTGTTGCAGGTAAGCGGGTGCCCATAACAATAGTTCCATTGGTACAGCGATGCAGGTAAGGGCAATGGGCCGGAAAGCCCATAGACCGGCTTTTTGTCCATGTATCCCCCATGTCACTCGATGTTGCCCAGTGCATATCTGCACCTCGACCACCGCGCATTGCAGCGTAGATCGTTCCATCCTCTAGCTCTATTACATCGGTCTCTGCATCAAGATAGGCTCCTTTGTTGTCAATGATGACGGGGCTTCGCCAACTTCTTCCTCTGTCATCACTGATCGCCACTGCACCGCATGCTTTACCCTTGCTTTCCTTATATAACCCAAGCATCAATCTTCCTCCTGAAAGTTCCCTTACAGGCGAACTACATGCATATTCTTTCTGGATAATTTGTGGCTTGGACCAGCTTTTGCCAGCATCTACAGAAACAGTAATCCAAGTGCCGTCAACCATGTACGCTCCATTCTTTTTATTTTTGATCAAATTAAAAAAACTACATACAAGTCGCCCATCATTTAGCTGAGTAATGGATGGATCCCGATCATCATATGGAGTATCCAGCAGGGTCTTAGGCCGAGACCAAGTACTCCCCTCATCTTCGGAGATGCAAAATGCAACTCGCCCCCCTTTGGGATGTAATTTATTAGGCAACGACACATGATCATAGCCAGCATAAAAAACACAGATCAGTCGCCCATCCTTCATACGGCACACATCAGGGAAGGCTTCATAAGCACCGGCACCGGCATCTGCGCAAACGAGGACATACTTCTCAGGAGGATTTAAAAATCTTTTCGGAGCTATTGAGCTTTGCCCCGAGACAACTATATCTCTGATGCGGGCCAGCCCCTGGTTTGCATAAAACCCAATACGTCCATTTTTTAGAATATCGTTTTCAGCACTAAACAGTTCTACATCATTCAATGACACTAGGAACTCTTCGTCTTTAATCTGTAAAAAAGCAGAATGCCATTGGCCAGCAGGTTTATTTAAACCTGTAACCCGCTTGATCTCGTTCCAACTATTATCGGCGTCTGATCTAACCAGAATCGCCTGAGTCCTGTCGAAATGGACATAGTAGTAATGCTTCCTATCCGATGCACGCACAACAAAGCCGCATGCTAGAACACCATTAGACATTGGATCCAATTTAAATTTGGCCGACATAGTTACATTATTCCATTGAGTACTTTTATAATACGCACTCGATCTACTTTTTCGTCCATCAAGAACCAGTTCATTGTTTTGAATAGAAGCTGTGTCATCAAGAAACCAAAGCTCGTTTCTTAACGGCAATTCAATACTGCTNGTTTTTAATTGGTTTTTTGAANTTTCTTTAGAGCCGAGGATATTTGTAAGAGATAAAAGCAACCCGATAATGGNTGCTAAACGGCTATTCANTCCATTTATCATTTTGCCCATTGCGTCTAGAAGTCATTAAGCCAATTACACTTTAGCAAGGCAAACCAGAATTGAAATGTTTCATTCGAATCTAATCGCTCTAACGATATCAATACTTAAAGGATTGGTGATTTCAGCAGACAGATCAAGGCTCAGAAAATCGATAGTGACATCGTACGTTGCGGTTTCCTCGGCNTNCCAAGATCCTCTCGGTTAAACTTTCCGTATGTAAGAAAGGGACGATAATTNTCATTAAATCTATCCGTTACATACCATAGTTNTTCATTAAATATTTCAATGTTTTACATGCCTAGCGCTCCACCACCGTGATTCGCAACCTCCTTTATTTGGTAAGGGATTTAAGAATCATTGCCATTTTAATCAAACAAGCTAAGTTTTGGCCGGCATGCAACAACTCATGCTAACGACAATCACGGCCGTGCTGNTTGTGGGATGCGCTTCCACATCAACAGAAAAACAGCCCCGTGCAGTATCTCTGTTAAGGGAATTGAATGATATAGACTCATCATATGTTTTTGTGGCTGCCCATCGTGGCGGGCGAGAGAGGGATTGGGATAATCGCGCACCTGAAAATTCAATTGCCAACATTAAGAAAGCAGTGCGAATGGGTTTTGAAATTTATGAGAGTGATCTGCAGGTAACAAAAAACGGACATTTCATAATAATGCATGACTCAACAGTAGACAGAACAACAAACGGAAAAGGTTTAGTAAGCGACTTAAAGCTGTCAGATTTGAAACAGTTAAGACTCAAGTATAAGAACAAACAATTGTCCAAAGAGTCTGTTCCGNNACTCGAAGNATTTCTNGTNAACGGAAAAGGGGAAATCCTATTTAAAATTGATTTTAAAGCTCCGATTGATTCTTTTCCGGATGCTGTCAGTTTAGTTAAAAAACATGATATGCTTGGTCATGTTTTCTTTAGATTTGATTGGTCAAAGGAAGTTGCAGATGATTTGGCTAGTTGCATAAGAAACGGAATGCCTATGCACCCAAATCTTATATTGTTTAGAACCAGAAATTTGCAAGAAATCTAAGCCGCTATTAATCAATTCAAGCCTAAAATTATTGAATTGTATTTAAAAGATAAAATAATTACTAATGATGCAATTGAATCGGTTAAATTTGCTAAAGATGAAGGCGCTCTAATCGGCATAGATTGTTGGAGAGGTGAAGCAGAATGTCAGGAATTAATTAATCATNGATTTAGAATANTTCACACTAGAAGGCCAGAAGCATTTGCTAAATTTTTGAATAACAAATGAAACCACTTAACTCGACAATAACAGCTCTACTGATTGTTTCATCTTGCATAAGCATCATACTCCAAACCAGTGCAACCGGAGCGGATTGGCCTGTTTTTCAGCACGACAATTATCGAAGCGCAAAGACTACCGAAAATCTCCAAGCAGAATTACTTGAACCCGCCTGGGTTTGGCAATCCCNCCANCCCCCTCAGCCTGCTTGGTCAGGTCCNGCTAAGTGGGANGCNTACGCCGGTATACGAGGNTTGCGATCGATGAGAAATTACGATCCAGTATTTCATGTCGTTGTTGCTTCNGGAAAAGTTTTTTTTGGTTCAACAGTTGACGATTCTGTTCGATGCCTTGANGCGATCACTGGCGAAACAATATGGACACACCACACCGATGGACCTGTAAGAATTCCGCCTACTTTCCATGACAACCGGATCTACTTTGGCTCGGATGATGGGGTTGTCCGNTGCGTGAGCGCTGATCAGGGTACTCTAATTTGGTCCTTCCGACCTAAACCTCTGGATCGACTGATATTAAACAATGGGCGACTGATACCATTTTGGCCAATCAGAACCGGAGTTCTTGTTCAGAATGATACCGCCTATTTTGCCGCTAGCCTATTGCCATGGAAAGAATCCTACCTTTGCGCAGTGGATGCCAAAACAGGNAAGACAACAATGGAAGGGCATTATATCAAACGAATTGANAATGTCACTTATGAAGGCGCCTTGCTAGCTTCCGATGATCACTTGGTTGCACCACAAGGAAGAGTTTCACCACTTATTTATNGCCGCACCAGTGGAAAACTTTTNGGAGGCCTGAAAGGTGGAGGTGGATGTTTTGTTATGCTAACACCCGAAGCTAGAATCCTTCATGGACCCGGCAATAAAACCGGGTGGATCACAGATAGCAAGCAAAGCGACCGTAATACTTATGCAACCTACAAAGACGGGAATGCAATGGTTGTTGACGGCAATACCGCATACCTGCTGACTGATAATTCGCTATTAGCAATTGATCGTTCTACCAAGCAAACCAAATGGGCTATCGATTGTGAGTTTCCGAATAGCCTAGTGAAAGCGGGCGGGATCCTGTATGCAGGCGGCACTGATGAGTTGGCTGCCTTTAATTCTGAAAACGGAAAAATTGTTTGGAAAACTCCCCTTTCCGGCAGAGTACACGGCTTAGCGATTTCAGGTGGCGCCCTCTATGCTAGCACAGACCAAGGCGGCGTTTATTGCTTTAGGCCGACCTCAGACAAACCTTACACAGAACCACAGAAACCAATAGAAGATTCAGCGAAGGAAAGTTCTCCCATTAAGCCNATCGNTACTTTGGATGACAAAACGATCGTTAGCCGNTGGGTTTTTCAGGATGAGGTAAGGGAAGGTAAAATCGTTCGAAACTTGGCTGGAGGCCATTCAGCAACTTTGATCGGTAATGCAAAATTCAAGCGAACCGAGAATAGACAAGTTTTAGAANTAGACGGCTCAACNAGCGCGCTCATAACTAGCGATCTCTCAATTTCTGAGTTNCCTAAAAAAAAGTTTTCGGTTGAGACTTGGGTNAANNTCGACGAACCGCATTCATGGGGAGGCATCATTGGGGCAATGCAAGATAACGGCACATATGAAAAAGGTTGGTTGCTAGGATTTGCTAACAGCCGCTTCAGCTTTGCGCTTAACGGCAAAGGAGGAGATGACAGTCTAAATTATATGACAGCTGATCAAGATTTTATTCCAGGGCAGTGGTATCATCTNGCCGCAACTTACGATGGCACCACAATGAATCTATATGTGAATGGTGAGAGCGCTGCGACATCTAACTCACAGAGTGGNGCGATACAGTATCCACCCAATGCATTTTATGAGATAGGCGCATACCACGATGATGATGAACAGTTTTTCACAAAGGGAATGATCCATGAAATCCGTGTTTACCATCGGATTCTGTCTGCGGAAGAAATCGAAACTCACACACGTNAGGCAAAGTTTTCACCTCCACAGAGGCCTGATCCAGTAGTCGAATTAGCATCTGGACCCACCCTTAAATTCACCTCCCGATCGGAGGCAGAAATTTGGTGGAAAACAACCCGGCCTAGTCCTACAAAGCTCATCTTAAACGGAATTAATGATGAAGATAAAATAATTCTTGAGAANGATTTAAAAAAAGAACACAGAACAATCATTAAAGGGTTACAGCACAATCGGGTTTACACATTTAGAATAGAAGCAATGGCAGCAGATGGCAAACTAACCAAAACCCAAGAGTTCGAATGCGACACGTTGTTTAATTTCACGGTGCCGAATATATCACCCCTGACTGAAATCAAGGTTTCAGATAACATCAAACAAACAGCAACAATAATCCTTGAGGAAACAGGCATCACCCAAGGCATTTGTCTACTAGTTGACAGCGACGACGGCGTTCTGGCACACGAATTAGCCCAACAAAGTAAATTACGAATTATAGGGTTAGACGAAAGTCGCGAAAATATCCGCTTATCCCGACGCCTGCTTACCCGAGCTGGAAGTTATGGNGCACGCNTTGCTGTGCACTTTTTTGACCCAAAAAAACCAATTCCNTTGAATGGCATGTTTGCCAATTTAATTTACATAAAATCCAAAAATGGAAACACACAATTCACTAAACAAATCGGCCTGATAGCCAACTGGCTTAGACCTGATGGAGGTATTGCCTACATTCAATCTCCCATCGGAGCAAATAAAGAAACGATGAGGCAACAGTTATGGTTTAAGGAGTTGCAAAAAGTAGCAATCAATAAAGATCTGAAACTGGAAATCGGACATGCCGGTATTAAACTAACTCGAGGACCATTGAAAGGTTCTGGCGAATGGTCCCACCAATACGGCAGCGCATCCAACGCTGCCT
>PBKH01000026.1 GCA_002721375.1 Verrucomicrobiales bacterium | reverse complement strand
AGCATGCTCCTCCCCGCTCTAGCTAAAGCAAAGGCCAAAGCACACGGCATCAGTTGCATGAACAACAATAAGCAAATGATGATGGCATGGCAGTTTTTCGCTGAGGACAATGATGATCGACTGGTTGGAGCCGCCGGTTGGCAATTTCAACGAAGACAAATTCCTAACTGGACCGGGGGAAGTTGGTTGACACTCAATAACAAGCGAGACCCCAACAACTGGAATCATACCGCGTACACCCACAAAAGCCCCCTATGGCCCTATTGCGGGAAAAGCACTGCTATCTGGAAATGCCCCGCTGACTTCACTACAGCAATCAACAACAAGGGGGAAACCGTGCCTCGCATTCGCAGCATGTCCATGAGCAATTGGGTTGGGGGGCCTGGTTGGGGGGCCTCCGGAGCTTGGTACCCTCAAAGTTCAAACGGTTGGAAGGTTTATACAACTCTTTCGGATTTCAACAATCCAGGTCCATCAGACACATTTGTGCTGGTGGATGAGCGAGAGGACAGCATCAACGATGGCTATTTTGTGGTGGACATGAACGGTTACCCCGACCGGACAGTCAAACTGGTTGATTACCCCGCCAGTTATCATAATCGGGCAGCTGGTTTCTCCTTTGCAGACGGCCATGCCGAGATTCACAAGTGGCTCGACAAACGAACGACGCCACCAATGAATAAAAAGGATCGACCGCTCAACGTCTCCATGACCAACAACAAGGATTTGATGTGGATGATGGAGCACAGTACCCGAAAGGTCGGCCGCTAGCTAATAGCCGAATCCCACATCTCCACGCTTTTCTAAGCACTCGGCCACTTTTTTTCACCGCCGGAGCCTCCGTCGTTGACGATGGATAGGATAGACCGCAATCTTTCCTGACAGTATATGGCGCATACGATCCTTTTTATCTGCACCGGCAACGTCTGCCGAAGCCCCATGGCTGAGGGACTTTTCCGAAACCTTATTGAACAAAACAAGGCTGACCTCGTAGTTAAATCTGCCGGTGTGGGGGCCCAAAATGGCCAACCGCCAAGCGAGAATGCAATTCAAGCCATGCAGGACCTAGACATCGACATCTCCTCGCAACGTAGCCAAGCGTTGAGTGCTGAACTGGCCAACGAAGCCGATATGATCATCGGTATGACTCATAACCATGTAGAGATGGTTAACCTGATGTTCCCACAGGCTGCGGATAAAACGTTTCTCCTGCGTGAGTTAGACACCTCCCTGCCCCTGCACGAACGAGAGATTGCCGACCCCATCGGAGGCTCTTACGAGATCTATTGCCAATGCCGAGAACAAATTCGCGACGGGATCTATTCCCTCCTTGAATCTATCCGGAAAAATCAGGGCCTCGGCCTTGGCCATACGCAAACGGTAGTAGAGATAGCCCTAGGCTCGGATCATGCAGGATACGGACTTAAAAAAAAACTGGGACATTATCTTAAGGGAAAAGGCATACTTTATGCAGATTTTGGTTGCGACTCGGAAGAAAAAGTCGACTACCCAGACTACGCCCGAGAGGTGAGCCAAACTGTAGCCGGAGGCCAGAGCCGACTAGGCCTACTTATCTGCACCACCGGTATCGGAATGAGCATGGCAGCAAACAAGATACCTGGCATCCGGGCCGCTCTGGTCCATGATGAAGAAACAGCTCGACTTACGCGCCAACACAACAATGCAAATGTCCTTTGTCTATCGTCCAAGATCAGAGACGAAGCCTTAGCTAAACGCATCGTCGATGCGTTCATCGAGACCCGTTTTGAGGACAGAAGTCGCCACGAACGACGCGTAAACAAGCTTGAGCCAAATTTAAGCCCCTTCGGCCAACAACTTGACCAAGTGGATCCAGAAATCGAACAGGTGATTCAATCAGAAACCGCCCGTCAGCAAGAGAACATTGAGTTGATCGCCAGCGAGAACTTCACGAGCCCTGCCGTCATGCAGGTACAAGGCTCGGTACTAACAAATAAGTATGCCGAAGGCTACCCTGCGCGACGGTGGTACGGCGGCTGCGAGCATGTGGATGTCGCCGAGGAGTTGGCCATTGAACGCGCTAAGCAAATTTTCGGCACCGAACACGCTAATGTGCAGCCCCATTCTGGTAGCGGTGCCAACATGGCTGTTTATTTCTCGATACTCCAGCCAGGTGACAAGATCCTAACCATGGACCTGTCCCACGGCGGACATCTCACCCACGGCAACAAGGCAAACTTCTCTGGGCGCTTCTTCGAGGTAACACACTACGGAGTCAAACGAGAAACCGAATTGATTGATTACGACGAACTGGCCGATGTGGCAGAGCGCGAAAAACCGGCAATGATCACTGTCGGAGCCAGCGCTTATCCACGCATCATTGACTTTGAGCGTATGGGTCAGATTGCCCGGAAAGTGGACGCCCTGTTGCTGGCCGATATCGCCCATATCGCTGGGCTGGTAGCCACCGGCCTTCACCCCAGCCCTGTCGGACACGCGGACTTTGTAACAACCACCACCCACAAGACCATGCGCGGTCCTCGGGGAGGCCTCATCCTGTGCAACGAAGTGCATGCCAAAGCGATCGATTCTCAGACTTTTCCTGGCATTCAGGGGGGACCGCTGATGCATGTTATAGCTGCCAAGGCAGTCTGCTTCCTTGAAGCCCTCCAGCCGGCCTTTAAAGAGTATCAAACTCGAGTTGTAGCCAATGCGGCGGCACTTGCCAGCGCACTAGCACGTAACGGCTTTCGCCTCATCAGTGGCGGGACGGACAATCATCTCATGTTGGTCGATGTTGGTTCGCAAGGCATGACTGGGAAAGAATGCCAAGCTGCTCTAGACTCTGCTGGCATCACGGTCAACAAGAACACCATCCCCTTTGAAACACGCTCCCCTTTCCAAGCCAGTGGGATACGCATTGGTTCTCCCGCTGTCACTACACGCGGTATGGGTGAAAATGAAATGGTCGATATTGCCGACATGATAAGCGAGGTGCTTCTCGACATAAAAAATGTTGACAAACAGACGAATGTCCGTCAGCGTGTCCACCAATTGACCGCAGGATTCCCCTTGCCGTATTAATATTCCCCTAAGCATTTAATTCTTGGGGAATATAGTTGTTTGTGTATTTAACATACAAAAACAGCGAAGTCCGATGAACGACCCTCTTCAGTCCCCAGAGTAAGGTTGAGTGGGTTCAATTTTCCCTTAAGGAGGTTTCTTGTATTGAAATGAAAAGTACGAGCCAAAAAAATAAAGGAGCCAAAGGCTCTCGCAAGAAGAAATCAACTGGTTTGGCTGCCACCGAAGCCGCTGCCATTCGGAACAAATATCTCCGCGCATATAGCGAAAACGTAGAGGAAGAATCGCAAACGCCAGTGGATCAAATCAAAACGAATCCATCCCCTGCTACCGAAGGTGAACCCAGTGGTGATTCCGTNAACATGAGNCANTTGCAGGCGCTTGAAATGCCNGAATTNAACAAGNTGGCCAAGAANCANGGAATCCCNAACTATGGNTCTCTCCAAAAGCACGAGTTGATTTTCCAGATTCTCCAGCGCAANGCTGAAAAAGCNGGNTCACTCTATACAGAAGGTGTGCTTGAGATTTTNCCNGAAGGATTTGGATTTCTACGNTCGGAGAGCTTTAATTACTTGCCCTGCCCGGAGGATGTCTACGTCTCACCATCACAGATACGTCGNTTTGATCTTCAGACTGGCGATATTATCTCCGGAGAAATAAGACGCCCAAAAGACCGAGAACGATTTTTCGCTCTTGTCAAAGTTGCTTCCGTCGGTCACGAGGAACCCGAAGTCGCCAAGGACAAGATTCATTTTGACAATCTCACACCACTTTTCCCGGAAGATCGTTTCCTTCTTGAGAACGATCCTGAGGAATACTCTACTCGCGTGATGGATCTGGTCTGTCCGATTGGAAAGGGTACCCGTGGGCTGATCGTCGCTCCGCCCCGCACAGGCAAAACCGTGTTGATGCAGAACCTGGCCAACGCCATCATAAAGAATAACCCTGAAGTTTACCTGTTCATTCTGCTGATCGACGAACGACCGGAGGAGGTCACCGACATGATGCGCAATTGCAGAGCNGCCGAAGTCATCAGCTCCACATTCGATGAACCACCCGAGCGACATGTGCAGGTCGCCGAGATGGTCATCGAAAAAGCCAAGCGTATGGTGGAACACAAGCATGACGTGATGATCCTGCTCGATTCTATCACCCGCCTAGCCCGTGCATACAACACCGTCCANCCNCACTCCGGAAAAATCCTATCCGGCGGTGTGGATGCCAACGCTCTACACAAGCCGAAGCGATTTTTCGGTGCAGCTAGAAATATCGAGGAAGGCGGNTCGCTTACCATCTGTGCCACNGCATTGGTCGACACCGGNTCCCGAATGGACGAGGTGATTTTCGAGGAATTCAAGGGCACCGGTAACATGGAAGTGCACCTCGACCGNTCACTCGTCGACCGACGCATTTTCCCCTCCATTAACGTAGAGNTGTCTGGAACNCGCAAAGAGGAACTACTCTACCATCCGCAGGAACTGCCTCGCATCGTGACGCTGCGGCGCGCTCTCACTGGTGTGCCGCCTGTTGAGGGAATGGAACTACTTCTCGGCAAACTAAAGAAAACCGAAAATAACATTGAGTTNCTACTCAAGATGACGGTTGATTAAANTNACNTATTTCTTTTGCGAAATACTAATTATTTCATTTGCAAATGACCGCAAACCATTCGCACTGCNGATTGATTGTGCGCAATCGAGAATTAGGTGAAATTATTTTGGAGGGTCAACCAAGTGATATGCATCAATCTCAGGATATTCCAGCTTGTTTGTTGNTCCATTCGCCCAACGTACTTCAACAGACNTTACGCTATCATTTTTCCCCAAACCAAAATGAGCGNCACAGGAATGCTGACTGTACAAGGAGTCACCAGTAACAATCGTATCAATCTGTTCTCCTGTACTGGTTTCAATTATTACACTAGCGCCNATAGGGGAAAANTGAGGCCCTCTTTCTCGAAGTTTGACCCCTATCCAGTGATTTGATGTTTCGAGCCTGTTCGCAAACANGCGAAGTGTTTGAAAANCATTACCATTNCGATNAGACCGAACCTCAACGAGAACAAGATCTTGTTGTCCATCGTTATTGAAATCATCANTCANCACAACACGACCGTCNCCCTCAAAAGCAATTCCCATGAGAAATCCCGCCTCAAAAAATCCTTTTTCCTTCCTGTTTATCAAGAGAGCATTGTGTTCAAATCCATTCCAAGAAATTTCCCTGTTGATGAGTTTGGCCATTGATGTGGAAAATAACTGCTCGACTGAGGAGTCATTCTGCGAATCTCCAGTGTAAATGTCATGGCACCAGAATGTTGTACAATAATCCTGAGCTGACTTGCCACTTTGATGTCCATTAGCGACGTAGATATCTTTATCCGCATCATTATCAATATCAAAGGCTGTACACCCCCACGACCATCCTGTACGTGCAACTTGATCATTAAAAGAGGGTTGTTCAAATCCGCTTCCGGTAGACAAGTAAAGCCGGTTTCCGTAACTCATCGGGATTCGCATCGCATCTATCTCTTTGTGTTCTTTTCTTCCAAGCCCCATGGACTCAAGCCGGCGCGCTGTAGTGGAACTCATTCCAACAGAATAGAAATCTAGCTGCCCGTCTGTATTAAAGTCAGCAAAAAAATGAGACATACCAAAAGTATGCCGTTGATCGGTCCAATTAATGGTAACATCTTTGAAATCGCCAAGACCGTTGCCTTCATATAAATCAATACCAGCAAAATCACTTGAAACGAGTAAATCCAACTTCATGTCTCCATTCATATCGACAAAAGATGCGCCATAGGAACGGCGGAACCTTTTCACCCCCAATCCTGACTGCTCGGTAATGTCACTGAAAATTCCCTGTCCGTCGTTCTCAAGCAGATAAGCAGGATAACCGTCATTGGCGTCATAATAAGGAGACGGCATTTGGCCTTTAAGATAGGGTTGTTTGTACTGGCCGATGAACAAATCCAAATCACCGTCGGCATCAATATCCCCAGCAGTTATAACACTTGGCAATTCAATACGCTGAGTAGACCAGCAATATTGCGGTTCGGAGAATCGACCATACTCATCGATTCCATTTAAACTAAAAAGTCGGTGAGTTCTGGAATCTACAGCAACAAGATCCACATATGAATCCCCATTAAAATCTGCCAAAATAGCTGCATTTAGAATAACCGGTAACTCTGGATGAATCGTTTGTTCTTGAAAGCCCTCATGCCCTTTGTTGAAAAGCACACGATTGGATCCACCCACGATAAGATCTGAAAATCCGTTCGAATCAAGGTCGTACACAAGAATGGGACTCATCATGGCACTTTCTTTGCCAGTATCAGCAGATGACATTTCCAATATCTGTTCAAAAGCCACAGTAGCTTCACGCTCCAAGATTTCTATATCTGTAACCTTAATCGTTTCTGGAACAGGACTTATTTGTGCATCTGACAACCATGTAACATTTAAATTTGCCTTTATTGATAGGAGCTGATTTTGCTCAGAATTCTTAACATGTAGAACAACAGAGACTGTTGACACCGCTGAACTTTCAGTTTTTTTCTCAAATTCACTGTGGTGCCATTCAGATTGGATGATGCGAAAACCTTGCTTTGCAAGTTCATTGACGGTTTTCTTAAATTGATCATGAGTGAGTGTAACATCTGATCCTCTAAAACGTGTCCGAAAAACCCCTCCCTCCAAAGGCTCTTTGGATTGCATCTTACCCATCACAAGACGCTTAAATGGAAACATCGATAACACCTTGTGCTTAACTGAAGCAGCACGAAGGTTATCCCAAAGATGAACGAAAATCCTCTCGTGTTTTTGAGCTTCTAATTCTTCAGCCCAAACTGTTTTGTCCAATACATTCCGATTTTTCTGAAGAGAATAAATTGAGCCAGACAACGGCAAATCAACCGGCTTCGAATTTGACCTGTTAAGGACTGCCCAACCAATTATCAATACCGCAACAATTCCGATTAATATTAAGGGGGAATTCCAATTCTTTTTTTCCGCAACAGTTAACTTAGCCCTTTTCTTTGAACTCAAAGGCCGATTTTGCTTCTTCTTTTTTCTATGTTTCACTGAAGATATTAACTTCTAAGACTTGGTAAGCCCTGTCCCGATTTCATGCTCTTGAGATTGACAACAAGAAAAACTCTGGTGGCATCTAGATATCTTAACTTTGGCCAACTGAAATAAGAATTAACTCTTAGAAGTGTCGTCAGCAAGACGACACTAACCTCGACAAAACCGAGACATTGCATAATTGAGTAAGAGAAATTTACACTTGCAGATTCGTTCTTGAAAAGAAAAAAGAAGCTACTTTTAAAGTCCTAATTTGTCGGAATTACCAGTTTTACACTAAATTTAAACGTCAAAATCGGCCAAGAGGCTCAAACCCTTCGACACGTCAACAGCCGCTTCCAATTATTAGGGCTTAAGAGACAGCTATATACCGAGTATATTTAATTAGGAAGCTATTAGAATGCAAACAGCAGTTACGGGGAATTGTAGATTCTAATTTTTAACCGATTCATTTTTTGATTCAGTCAACAAAAACCAGAGTTGATGCATCATTGAATACGGCCAAACTTTTTTTCCAGTTCAAGATAGTTCATCTCAATGATCGTAGGCCGTCCATGCGGACAGGTATACGGCATCTCACACTCCCGCAGATCTTCTATAAGTTGCTGCAGCTCCTCCTCCTGTAACGCATCGTTCGCCTTTACAGCATGTCGACAGACGGTCTTTGCTATTACATCCTCACCAAGTCTCAACGCATTGACCCCTTCACCGGCCGCCTGTAGTTTGTCCACTAGATCAAATACAAACTGGCGCGCGTCCGTTGTCTTCACAAATGGTGGTAGTGCATCAAGCAGGAACGTCCGTTCGCCGAACTCGCTCAACCCCACTCCGAGCCGATTAAGCGTATCCATCGTTCCACTAAGAAACTGCACCTCTCTGGGTGGTAACTCCACGGTTTCTGGAATGAGCAGTTTCTGCGAGGCCGATTGCCCCTCCACCTCCAAACGCTTAAGCATCTGTTCGTACAGCACACGCTCATGCGCCGCGTGCTGATCCAGCAATACCATACCCCGGTCGGACTCGAGCACCACATATAGTTTTCCCACTACACCGACCAAACGTAGAGGCACATGCAAGAGCGGTAGCGGCTGCTCGGCCGATTGACTAGTCGGAACAGATAAATGTGCTTTCAGGTCAGGAATATCCTGAGGCAAAGTAGATTTTAATTTTTCAGGCATACCTTTTAGCCATAAATCGCCAAGGTCCTGTTGTGCTGAAATTTCTGGTGTCGAGCCAGGCATCACGTCCACGGCATCGTCCGACGGCATCGTCATAAGTGATGGTTTTCGTCTGTGAAACGCCAACAACGTTTCCTGCACAGACAGCGTTAGAAGCCGCCGAACATCCCTCTCGTGGTGGAATTTCACCTCGCGCTTGGCTGGATGAATATTGACGTCCACCTCCCCCGGGCCGATCTCAAGGAACAAACAGCAGACCGGGAATTGTCCCTTCATCAGCGAGGTATGGTACCCCTCGATGAGTGCGCGATTGAGACTTCGGTTCTCTACCGGCCGACGATTCACAAACAAATGCTGGCTAGCACGAGTTGATCGCGACACTCCCGGCGCACCAATCAGCCCCCAGATGCGCACCGTCGTCAGACCGTCCCATTGCATATCGATTTCCGGATCGTCCGAAATCGCCTTGGCCACACGGTAGTCGCCACTGAAATCAATATCCAATAGTCGGATGCCCTCGCCGTGCAACGCTGCCATTCGTCCGCGTACAGCAATAACTTCAGAGCCGGGATTGTCATTCACTTCACAAGGCGGCAGTTCCCAAACTTTACGCTGATCACTGGTAAAAACAAAACCCACCGCCGGATTGGCTAGTGCCGCCAGCATCAGGAAGTGCTGGATATGGCTGCGCTCGGTTCCTGGCGTTCGAAGGAACTTGCGGCGTGCCGGAAGGTTGTAGAATAAAGAGCGCACCTCCACGGTAGTACCCACCGCATGACCAGCCGACTCCACCGCCCGGATTTTTCCCGCATGAATATCAATACGTGTCCCCTCTCCGGTCTCACTGCCGTTAGACAATGTGGTAAGAGCCATACGGCTAACACTAGCGATGCTNGGGATTGCCTCCCCACGAAAGCCCATCGTACTGATCGAAGCTAGATCCTGCGCCTGTTGAATCTTACTGGTCGCATGCCGCTCGAGACAGAGCAGCGCGTCGTCGCGGTTCATGCCTGAACCGTTATCGGCAACACGGATAAGACTCCGTCCTCCTGCCTGTATCTCTACTGTTATGCGCGTTGCCCCAGCATCAAGTGCATTCTCGACCAGTTCCTTTACCACGCTGGCGGGCCGCTCCACCACCTCGCCTGCGGCGATCTGGTTAGCAACAATTTCTGGAAGCAGGCGGACGGATCCCATGCGGACTCGCCACTTTACTGGCAGCGATGGGCCGCCCCAAGCGTTTTTGGAATATGATTGGCTAAACGGTCTCAGTTTTTGCTCAAACGCGAGAGCTTCACAACTTGGTCCAGGTAGCGCTGGACACTATCACGCGGACGCTTCGCCTGAGCGGACTTAAGCAGGGGCACTGCCTTGGCATATTGGCTGCGCTGAACTAGAAACTGGGCATGGGCAACCTTGGCGCGGACCTCAAAATCGTTCAGTTGCTCGGCGCGCTGGAAGAATAACTCCGCTTTCGCACCATCGTCATTCCGTCCGTAATAATCTGCCAAGAGCAACAGCGACTCGCCGTCCAAAGGATCCTTGTCTACGATTTGCTCAAGCGTATTGACTGCCTCGGCCTCCTGACCCTTGGCCAACTGCACGCGGGACTCGAGCTGCAAAATTTTCAGTCTGTCGGCCTCCTTAAAACGGTTTTTATTAATTTCACGGATTTGTGATAGTAGCGATCTGCCGAAATCGAATTCTCCGACTGAGATTAGAATATCTGCCGCACGGATCGGCGGGGCAGTCTCACGTGCATCATCAGCGACTGCAGCATCCCGGTATGCCAAAAAGGCAAGGTCATAGGTTCCGCTGTTGATGTAAATGTCACCGAGCTGGGTGAGCACTTTAGAGTCAGCCTTGCCCATGCGCCGGACCACTTCGTAGTTGGTCGCAGCCTTGTTAGATTCCGCCAGGCCCAGATAGGCATTGGCCTGATGCAACCAGTAATCAGCATTATCAGGATCTTTCTGTATCAGCTCGCCGAACAATGTCACACACTCGCCGTACTTCTGCTGCTGTAACTGGCACTGGGCTATGCCGAGCTTCCAGTCGAGCTTGTCCGGCGAAAATAATGCCGCNTTGCGGTAGGCGGCCTCAGCCGAAAGATACCTTTCCGCAATCAGGTGACAGTAGCCAATCAGACCGTATATATTGCCGTCCTCACCACCCAACTCGAGTGTGCGCACCAGCTCCTTTTGTGCCTCCATATGGCTATTTAACTGAATCAGTACTACACCCAAATTCATGTGAGCACGCTGAAAGTCCGGAAACTTCTTGATCGCCATCCGGTAATGCACCACCGCTTTCGGGTAATCGTTCGACTGCACGTANAGGTTAGCCAACGTGAAGTCCAGCGCCGCGCTCGAGTCTGGTGTAATGGCACCGGTCAGGGTAAGTATCGCCTGCTTCGGATCAGCTTGGATTTGTGGAATCAGCTCATCAAACAGTTCCTTCTCCTCGATGCTGATCTTCGGCTCCACCCCCGACTTAACGCCGTAGCTGGCCATGAACTTGTTAACGAACTCTGGATCTTTCCAAAATTGCAGGGTCCTGGCGAAACTTGGCTGAGCATGGCAATGTGCAGGGATCAGCACACCGAGCACCGTAAAAAATAGGCCAACCTTAAAAAAAGTGAATGGATTATTAGGTTTCATTATTGTCTTCCAAAAAAGAAGGGTTGAATTTTCCTTACAGCCACGGCCTGACCGTCCTTAACCGCCGGACTGAATTTCCATCGCCGGATCACTCGCGTTACCTCTCGCTTGAACTCGTCATGAGTGAACTTCCGCACTTTGTAATCGGTTACCCTTCCCTCCTCATCGATCACAATTAATACTTCCACCTTTCCCTTAATTTTGTTCAATAACAATTTTGGAGGGTATTGCGGTGGAATTCTGACGAGCGGGCGTGGTTCCCGATCCACTTCCGAGAGGTCAAAAATCTTCATCTCAGCAATTGCGTCTGTTCCCACCTTTGGATTCAAACCTGCATAGATACCAACGCCCCCCGCCCCTGGGTTGAGTGCCAATTCGAGCTGATTCAAATTCAGCAACTGTTGTTCGTCCTGCAATTCAGGTTTCTCCTCCTCTTCCTCTTCCTCGGGCAGAGGCGGGGGCGGGGGCGGGGGNGGAGGCGGGGGNGGAAGAGAGACATCCACCTTTGTCAGTAGATTTTTGGGATTAGAACCGGACAGTTTCTGTGTGAATGGNAGTATCAGGAACAGAAGAAGCGAAATCAAGATGCCACCGGCGAATCCCCAGAGCACCCCGTTATTCTTCGTCTCTACCTGAAATACCTTACGCATGTTTCTGGCTACGGNAAATCGGCGGANAGGCTTATACTTTTTGCACCACCTAGCTTGGACTCATCGATNACCCGTACNACCAGCCCAGCATTTGCGCCCTCATCCACCTGTATGATCACCGGCATATCCTCCTTNGTAGTGAGGCGGCGGACAATCGCACGCACACCGTTCACACCTATCTCTTTGCCNCCATACACTACCTGNCCCTTNGTAGTCACAGCAATCAGGATGCTGTTCTTATCGAGTTGCATCGCAGAGGCTGCCTCCGGCTTCTCGACCTCGACGCCGGTCTCCTCGACGAACACAGTGGTGACAATAAAAAAAATTAAAAGAATGAACACCATGTCGATCAACGGCGAAATATTGATGTCCATCGCCTCCTCTGCGTCGATAATTGATCGGCGTACCCTCATGTTGCAATCAACTTTCGCTTGAACTGCTGCAAGGTCAAACTCTCGAGNCGAACGAGAAACGCCTCGTACTCATCCTTCCGACGCTTNATCGCATAAGCCATGAAATAACCCGGCACCGCAATCAGCAGTCCCATTTCGGTAGTAATCAACGCCTCGGAAATGCCGCTAGCCACCACGTCCACAAGCTTTCCTCCCCCGACCGAGAGCCCCCTGAACGTCACCAGCATCCCCATNACAGTCCCCAATAGNCCCAACAATGGNGCAGTAGCAACAAGCGTATTAAGAAATACAAGGCGACGCTCATAAAANGGCAACCGAGAGGCGAACACCTCTGAAAACCGGCTGTGCACCTCATCGATCCTGCCAACTTCATCCTGAGTATATCGGATGATTTCACCGACCTCACCCTCGCCTGTTTCNGGAGCCTTAACCCAGGCAGCCACNGTTTCGTCTTGGAGATGACGATAACCTCTCTGACGAAAATGCAATAGCAAGCTGGTCGCAACGGTATAGATCAACAGCGCAACCAACAACAGTGGAAACATTACTAACCCGCCATCTTGCCAAGTATCCAAAATGAACTGCCAAGGACTTTCACCGCTCTCACTAAAAACGCTTGGTGGTGGAGTCTCCATGGCAATTGGATCATTTAGCCTTGATCGCAAGTCCATTGACAAATCCGACAGCCGTCTGTTCCATGCTGGCGAGAATCCCCTTCGCTTTTCGAGAAAGAAGCGCAAAAAGAAGAAGGCACGGCACAGCGATAATCAGACCATACTCAGTTGTCACCAGTGCCTCCGAAATGCCGGAGGAAAGCCGCTTGGGATCCCCGGTGCCAAAGACGGTTATCAGCTTGAAGGTATTAATCATGCCAGTAACCGTCCCGAGAAGACCCAATAGCGGTGAGGTCGCCGCCGTCAACGACAGGAACGGTAGCAAACGCTCAAGCTTCGGCTTGGTATGCAGCATTTTCTCGTAAAGAATCTCCTCAATCATCTCCTTNCTTTCTCCGGCGTTTTCTACCGCAGTTTGCAACAACTCCCCGGCCGGTCCCTTAATACGCTTAGCCAAGGCCAAGGCTGAGTCCGGATCGTCGTCGTTCACATGATCGAGAATCGACTGTAAATCACTTGGCTGAATGCGACGTAGATTCGCCAATTGCACCCACTTAACCAGCGCAACTAGGGCGGCCGCCAGCCCCANCGCCAGCAGCGGCCAGATCACCACCCCGCCCTTATTGATATGCTCCCACCATGTTTCCTCCACCTGCTTGATCTTGAGCGCGTTTCCCAAAGTCGAGTCGAGAGGCAATTGGCCGCTACCATTGGCAATTACAGAGGCAATGCCAGATCGATATTCCTCACCGATGTCTACCAAGGTCGCATCCGTCGATCCGCGCATCCGCTCAGCTAGGCCAGCGGAACCATCGTTGCCGGCAAAAACTACCAATGGCCCGATCATGGCAAATCTGCCTCGACCAGCGATGCCATCATCATTCAGGGCGGATCCTTCGTAGACATGTCCACCCAGCAGCTTATCAAGCCGATCCAGAGCAGACTGAACGACCGCCATCTGCTTCTTGAACACCTCACCGGCTGGGCTGCTCGGATTGTCATTTATCTCACGGGCTTCCTTGATAACCGCCTGATAATNCCCCTTTTCACTGGCATGAATACGCGTNTCGAATCGCCGTATGTACTCCTCCAACAGNGTCTTACGCAGGTAATCGTTCTGGTCTGCGAATCCCTTTTCCTCTGCCTTCAATTGGCCCAGATCAACAGCTTTGCGATCCTGCAGACGCTTGGCCTCCGTATGTTCACGCCGCTTAGCGATGACTTCGCTCTCCATCGTGTTCAACTCACGGGCCAGCGGGATCTTCTCGTCGGCGATTCTTTTCTCCAANGCACTTAATTNAGCCAGTGCCTTGTCGAGATCCGACTTGGCCGAGCTGGCGGCTGCCTCGAATGTCTGCGCTTGAACGAGTGTTGCAGCGAAGAGAAGCGAGAAAGTCAATACTCCTTGTTTCATTATCACAGCTTCCTACTCGATGGTGACTGGCACCGGAACAAACTCTGCTCCGGTTGCATTCTCGTAAATATTGATGACCTTACGGATGGCTTGGCCTAGCGACGGATTGTTAGTCCATTTCCATCCCTCAGANTCCGGCACACCGTTACCGGCAAACGTCCCACGTTGATCCGCGAAATAAGCCTGTCCCAGCCCAAGGTAAAGCACCTGCACTTGACGGTCCTTTCCGTCTGGATCCTTTCGCACCTCAATTGAAAGTGTGATGGCNGAATTGAACCGATCAGCCTCATTNAGTACAGCAACAATGTTCTGCATCCGCTCAGCAGCTGAACGTCCCCGCAATTCGTCTTTTTCCTGGGGAATACGTAACCGNACATTTGAAGTACGATCCCTGAGAGGCTCTGGAAAACTCGCGATCAACGCAAGCGTCTGACGCTCCATTCCCCATAAGACCNCCTNCACCACCTGATTGGCTTTTTTAAGTTCNTNAAGNGTGATNCTGATACGCTTCTTCTCGGCATCGGCNGNTGAGTCCACTTGTCTCACTCTTGNTAATCTCCNCCTTTAACAGATCTATCTCCCGCTGCAATAGTCCGATTGACTGACTGATACTCTCCCGTTCCACACGCCAATCGGCGTCCCGCTTGGCAATCAGTTGACGGGTTTCAACCCATTTCTCAATGTGCGCACGGGTCTCGTCGAACTTGGACTCCTGCGCGAATCCAGGGACTTCAATCAGTCTGAATAAAATCGAAACCGATAAAAGCGCCCAAAATGGTACGCGATTCATATTCTGCA
>PBKH01000025.1 GCA_002721375.1 Verrucomicrobiales bacterium | reverse complement strand
TGGCAACCATAATCCTAATTTTTACTGTAATATTCGTAATCTAAAGCGTTAAATTGAATGTAAGGTTCAGTTTTTATTTAGATCAGAATTCCCAATGCAAGCGGCCGACTGAACAAGCAGCCTTGTGAAATGACTGATGAAATTCCATCATTCGCCGAACGGTGAGCGACGATACCCAAATCCATCCAGCCATCCAGCTGGTCCAACTCCAGCGACTTTATCAAGTCAGCAAAATCATCCACTCGGCCCTAGACCAACAGGAAGCGCTTGGACTGATCGTACGTGAAGCGGTTGGCCTTGTCGGTGCCACCAGCGGATCGGTCGTGCTTATCAATCCTACTAACAAATTGCTTGAGATTCAGGCAGCACATGGGCTACCCACCAGTTCTTCACAGTTCAAGCTGTGCGTCGGCGAAGGCATCACCGGCTGGGTTGCCCAACAGGGAAAACCAGCCCTCGTCTCGGATGTTCGAGTCGATGATCGCTATATCCAGATTCACGATCACACACGCTCCGAACTCGCTGTACCGCTAGAGGTCAACGGCTCCATTCTCGGTGTGATCAATGTCGATTCCGACCAACTCAACGCCTTTTCCGAGATCGATCTGTCGTTACTGAGCGAGTTAGCCAGCCAAGCAGCCAACGTCATGCGCAATGCTTTTCTCTACGAACGTTCACGTATCCGTGCCAACTTATTCGAGTCACTCCTAACCGTAGGCCAGGCGATCAATTCCGCTGTGGATCTCGACGATGCCCTCTCCTCGATCGCACGCGAGGCATGCAATCTGATGAGCGCCAGAACTAGCGCTCTGCAATTACTCGATGAGAGTAGTGATCGGCTAACACTTGTCGCCTCACACGGTGCTGGAGAGGCATACCTAAACAAACCAGATGTCATCGTGTCTGACAGCTTCCTCGGCTCAGTTGTTCACCGTAAAAAGCCGCTACAAATTGAGAACATACAAACCTCCAACACCTATCAGCAACAAAACATGGCGCGCGAGGAAGGACTTATCGCCCTATTAAGCGTACCGCTCGTATTCCAAGCGAATGCCATCGGCACGCTAAATATCTACAAAAAGAATTCGTATGTGTTCTCTAATGATGAAATCCAAATTACCATGGCCTTGGCCGAGCTATCCGCAATCGCTATAGAAAAGGCCCGCCTGCTCGAACGTATTGTCGAGTCAGAGGAATTGCTACGGCAGAATGAAAAACTTTCCGCGCTGGGCCTTCTTGCCGGCGAAGTCGCCCACGAGATACGGAACCCGCTGACCGTCCTCAAGATGCTGCACCACTCGCTCGGCCTGGAGTTCCCGGCAAATGATCCACGTGCGGAGGACGTGCGGATCATGGGCGAAAAAATGGATCACCTGAATACGATTGTCGAACAGGTTCTCACCTTTGCCAGAAACGCAGAGCCACAACTTGAACCCACCGATATCAACAAACTCATTGACGATCTACGCATACTCGTCCGACGAAAAACTGCGCAACAGAATGTTGAACTGGATACACGTTTGGCCAAAGACTTGCCGATGGTCAAAGCCGATGGATCGCAACTGAGCCAAGTGTTCCTAAATCTCACTCTAAACGCGCTGGAAGCTATGCCAAAGGGCGGAAACTTGACCATTGAAACGAGGGTCATTCATCTCTCCAAAGCGTCAGGAGGCCCTACACATGTACGCATCCAATTCTCAGACAACGGCTGTGGTATGGACACGGAATCACGCAAACGCGCCTTCACTTCCCTTCTAAATACAGGCAAGCCGGGAGGCACAGGACTGGGGCTGGCCATTGTTGGTCGGATCATTGAGTCACACAGTGGGCGCATCAAGATCAAGCCAACCGGCACCGGAACAACCTTCAGTATCCTGATGCCGGTGGCTGAGTGATGGATCGCTTGGAAAAGCGTCAGGTTTAATCGGATGGGTTTTGGCTAGGCGAATCGGGTTTTGCCCGGAATTGGAATCGCATACCGCCCATTTTCATCCGGCAAAGTCGGAGGTGCCGCCTCCCAGCCAAGCACTTCCGGCATGGTGTTCTCGTTGGAATTGAGCGCCTCATCCGCCGTAACCATTTTACCGGAATAGGTGGCCATACGCCCCATCACAGCAGTCAGCGTGCTGTGCGCCCCATAAAAAGCTTCATTGAAAGGCTTATCATTCCGGATAGCCTCAAACAGATCGTCATGCTCCTGCTGATAGGGATTCTTACCACCACCCGGGAAACGCCAAATTTGTTTACCATCATTATTAGTTAACGCATGCGGACCACTCACGCTGCTTCTGCCCTTGGTACCCTGTACATGCTCAGAGACACTGTTCCAGCAGCCGCGAATATGACGACACTGGCTAAACATATAGCTACCGTCGCCATATTTGTACTCGACGGCGTGATGGTCGAAAATTTCTCCGTGGTCGATACCTTTACGAACCTCGCGCCCGCCTAGTCCCTGACAACTCACCGGATGCGTGCCCTTGACCCAGTTGATCACATCTAGATTGTGGATGTGCTGCTCATCGATGTGATCGCCACAAAGCCATACAAAGTAGTACCAGTTGCGCATCTGGTACTCCATCTCTGTAAGCTTGCGGCCCGCTCTCTGTTCGAAACTCTTGCGGTCTCGCACCCAGACGCCGCCGCCATTCCAGTAGGCACGCGCAGATACAATATCGCCGATAGCTCCGTCCTGGATTCGCTTAACAACCTCTTGATAGCCCAGTTGATGGTGGCGCTGAAGGCCAACGCCGACTTTAAGGTTTTTCTTCTTGGCCTCCTGCGCGGCTGCCAGCACCTGGCGAACCCCCTGGCCGTCGACTGCAACTGGTTTCTCCATGAAAACATGCTTGCCCTGCTTGATTGCCTCGGCGAAGTGAATCGGCCGAAATCCCGGCGGCGTTGCGAGAATGGCCACATCCGCCATCTCGATAGCATTCTTGTAGGCATCGAAACCGACGAATTTGTTCTCTTCTTTGACCTGGGCCTTGATCCCATGTTTTCGCTCCAAACCTTTTTGACTACCATCCATGCGATCCTTAAAAGCATCGGCCATGGCCACGAGTTTAACGTCACCTGAGGTGCTAAGTGCCTGGTCGGTGGCACCGGAACCACGACCGCCACAGCCAACAAGCGCTACCTTTACAGTTTCATCGGACTGGGCGAATGCACCGCGCTCAATGGACAAGCCACCGAGAGCCGCTGCGCCACCGGCGATCACAGAACTAGACTTGAGAAACCCGCGGCGATCCAACCGCGAGTCTTGTTCGGGGGTACTTTTGCTTTGTTTCATTGGATGATATTCGTTTAAAAAAGTTGTATAGGAACCAGAAACACTTTAGTCCGGCTCACCCTCAGTTGTCCAATACTTATGCATCTCCTCCGCCGAAGGGAGAATTAATGGTCGTATCACTCGAAACCCGAGGAATTGGGCATCGGTATGGTACCATATACTCTTGGGTAGTTGTGGGTCCTGAAATTTCCAGTCGGCCGACGACGCGATCCGAAGAGCACTCCGCAACTGCTCCGGCTTGTCCATCCACGAGCCGCCACGGGCAACCCGAGGGTAAAGCGACTTGCCATACAAAAATGGGTTGGAAACCGTACCTTTGAAAGCCTCGTAACCATCAGGGACGAATTGGTCTAGAACCCACTCACTGACATTGCCGTGCATATCATGCAAACCCCATGGGTTGGGTTTCTTCGTGCCAACCTTCTGGTATTTGAAATTGCTGTTGCCATCATGCCATGCATAGTCGTCGATCAATGCAGGATCATCCCCAAAACTATAAGTCGTGGTCGTTCCTGCGCGGCAGGCATACTCCCATTCGGCCTCGGTTGGTAGCCGGTAGTAATGGCCGGTCTTGGCAGTGAGCCATTTACAATAGGTATTGGCGGCATGCTGCGTCATGCTGATCGCTGGAAAATCCTCAGTACCCATCCCAAAACTCATCTCGACATAGGGTGTGGTTGGACGTGCAACCGCATCAGAGATCGCGTTCAATTCCGGTTTGTAGCCTCGAATCTTCATTACCATCTTTTCCTCCTCTTCGTAGATGAAAAGAGTATAAGTGTTCCAAGTGGTCTCGGTCTTTGCCATCCAGAAAGGCGAAATTCTGACTTTGTGTTGAGGCCCCTCCGTCTCCTTCCTGTTAGGTTCACTGGCCGGACTGCCCATTATAAATTCNCCGCCGGGTATCGGCAGCAAATCGAACTTAACTCCAGTTCCGGGAATCTCCTCTTGGTATGGTTTCATGGTTGGCTCAAGTTGCTTTATCAGTTCCTCGATCGCCTTGTTACGAATGTCAACGACTACCTTGGGTGCAGCAGCAAGGCTTCCTCCCGTCTCCGATTTTGCCCCTGTTTCGCGTCGCACAGGGGCAAGCTTCACCCCTTCGGGCCAGGCAGCACCCTGAACGATCCAATCTCGGAGNAACTCGATCTGTTCCTTGGGGAGCGGACCACCCTTATTGGATGGCGGCATCAGGCCTTCATCATCGGCTGGCAATATCACAGTCTGGTAAAGCGTGCTATTTTCGGGGTCAAACGGCACCAACGCAGCACCATATTCNCCGGTTTCAAAGGCAAACTCACGTTCGTCGAGCCGCAGATCCCCCTTGTCGTGTCCCTCACGATGGCAACTAACGCATGAAACCTCCAAAATCGGCTTAATATCCTTGACGAAATCAATACGGCGAATCTGTTTGAGCACCACTCCCCTAGGCCACTTGGCACCCGCTGCAATCCATTCCTTGAGCGCGTTTGCCTGATCATTGGTCAACAACTCTCCTTTAGGTGGCATCACCTCATCCGCATCTGCAGGGAGAATAGTTGTCGTGTAAAGCGTGCTTTCCTCCGGTTTGCCTGGAACCACCACTTTTCCATATTCGCTCCCTTCCAGCAGTGCTTCGTGAGTATTTAATTGCAATTCTCCTTTTGGCTTCTTTTCTCCGTGACAACTCAAACAAGCCGACTCAAGAACCGGTTTAACCTGTTTCTCGAACGACACCTGTGCTCTGGCTAAGCCGCACGGCCAAGTCAGCATCATCACCCCTAGCNACAATCGAATCATCCTAGTCNGCATTTCCAACGGCCGGGTAATGTCCTTGGTGAAACGNCTGATGTCAACGGTTGCTTGCCCTTGGCCAAGTCGCTTCGTAAGATGNCAATTCGTCCCAATGAAGAACGCCTCTCCAAGCCGAAACGGCTTCTCGTTGATTGAACTGCTAGTCGTCGTTGCGATCATCGCCATCCTAGCCTCGCTGCTCCTGCCGGCGCTAGGTCGCGCTAAGGAAAAGAGCAAGGCNGCCCGATGTAATAGCAACCTACAACAACACGCTCTTGCGTTCGCGATGTATGTCGATGATAACGAGGATTACTACCCTGCCTACTCACAATGGGGCACGCTTGGCGGCAAAAAAGGTGTGATGAACCTACACGGTGGTCTGGTAAAACCCGAGAAACGGCCACTTAATATTTATGCGCCGTCNTTTGAGGTCTTTCACTGCCCGGCCGACAAGGGTGACTCGCTCCATACAGATAAATTCCCGAAAAAAATCCGTAGCTGTTATGACGGCTGGGGCAACAGCTATCTGACCGTTTGGGCTGTNGAAACGTTACGAATCCAGCATGTTACTGGCGACTCAAATCATGGGCTACGCAGTCCACGCCGCCCCATGAAATCTTCCGAGATGAACCGCAGCCCATCGAACAAGCTGGTGACCGGTGACTGGCCATGGTGGGCAGACCGCAAGAAGACCCATCTCCGGAGCCAGTGGCACAACTACCACGGCCAATACCGGTTCAACGTACTTTTGGGCGACGGCCACACCGAATACTTCGAATTCCCAGATGAGGCGTATAACTGGAATTACACCGGCCCAAAACCAGATCCCGGCTACAAATGGTGGTGACTAGCGAAACGATGAACAAATACTTGCTCAGCATCGATCCGTGCTACCGACGTCAGTGCGCTGTTTAACTTAGCCACCGGTTCTTGGAATATGTTGCCCGCTTAACCAAGAGATGCAATCTCCCTTTTTATATCTGCTTGCGCAGACAAGCTGTAGTTTGATCGTGCATCGCCTAATCAAGTGGCATAGCGTCCCGTGACACCGGCCCTGCCGATGAGCAGTATGACATTCAACCCAAGAAAAATTCGCCTGTACTTTATCTTGTCCTCACTTTTGTTTACTGCCTTCATTGGCAATGCTCATGTGGGGGAACATCCTTCTGTTCACGACACCGTAGCCGGGATCATTGACCGCTTCCGCAAGACTATCCCATTAAAGGAGCTTATGGGGATGGATATCACCAAGGTCAAGTCGCTACTNACAGAAAAGGAACGGCATATTTTAGGAACGCAGCACATCACTTTCCGCGTTAATGTGCCTGTTAAAGTAATCATCATTCGGGACGCCGCAATGGGCGATAAACCATTCTGGTTGAAGGAGCGCGGCTTCACGCCGATGGGATTCAAGATCACCCTCCAAGGCACTGAGGTGGATTTTTGGATGAAGGATTTTGAGAAGGGCCAGATTGGCCTCGGTGTCAACTCACTCACAGGGGGTAACACCCATTACATAGCAGCGCTGATGCCGCTAAAGAAAGACATAAAACTGGAGGTCACCGAACTGTATCCAGGCCAACTCCGCGTGGGCGCACTAAAGGACGGCCTTCAGCCGTTCGTTGATCGCCCCGAAGCAATGCCCAAGCTGCCTGTTCTGCCAGGCATACTCTCTGGTCTAGCGGTAATCCGCACCCAGAACGAAAGCCGCGATGACGCAAAGCTCATCAACCTGTTCCACAAAACGCAACATCCGACCACAGCCAAGCCGGACCAAATCACACTCACATGGAGTGAAGATCCGCAAAAGACCCAGACCATTCAGTGGCGCACTGGACCAAGTGTGGACAAGGGAGAGGTACAGTGGGTGAAGAAATCAGACTACAATCGGTTTCAACCGGCCAAGCCCAAGCGGACGAAGGCCACAACGTTCAGGATGGAAGATGAGAACCTAGTGAACGACCCCGTCGTCCATCGGTTTACGGCTACCCTGACCGGCCTCGAGCCGGATACGTCCTACCTCTATTCCGTTGGCGATGGCTCAAATGACAACTGGTCGGCATTGGCTGAGTTCACCACCGCACCGGAACAGACAAAGCCATTCTCATTTATCTACATGGGCGACGCACAAAATGGGCTCGACCGCTGGGGCAGCCTTGTTCAACGCGCCTACAGACAGCGCCCGGACGCAGCATTTTATATCATGGCCGGCGACTTAGTCGATCGCGGCAATGAACGCGATGACTGGGACAGTTTTTTCCACAACGCCCGGAGCATTTACAATCATCGCCCCATTGTCCCAGCCATCGGCAACCACGAAAACCAAGGCGGCCATCCTAGCATGTACTTACAAATGTTTGACCTTCCAAAAAATGGCCCTGAAGACATTGAACCTGAAAGGGCATACAGCTTCCGTTATAGTAATTCTGAATTCTTCGTTCTGGATACCAATTTAACGCTGGAAAGCCAAACTGCCTGGCTTGAGGAAGCACTCAAAAAAAGTACCGCAGTATGGAAATTCGCAGTCTATCACCATCCAGCCTACTCCTCATCTCCTGACAGGGATAATCCCGGTATCCGCCAGCATTGGACACCGCTGTTCGATAAGTACCACCTTGACATGGCCCTCCAAGGCCACGACCACGCCTACCTTCGAACCTACCCAATAAAGGATCAAAAAAATGTTGCAAGCAATGCTGAAGGTACCGTGTACATCGTTTCTGTTTCCGGGACGAAATATTACGAACAAGGCCAGCGTGAATATACGGAGTTTGGTATGACAAACGTCTCGACATTTCAGGTACTTGATATCCAGATTAGCGGCAACCGACTCGTCTACAGATCCTACGATATCGACGGTAAACTTCGCGATAATCTTATCATCGAGAAGTAATAAAAAAACTTTCGCCAATTTGCGAAGTACAACAGCATACTCCGTACTAAAGCATGAAATACTCAAGGCAAATCCGGTTTGGTTTCACACTGATCGAATTGCTGGTTGTGATCGCCATCATCGCGATCCTTGCAGGAATGTTGCTACCTGCGTTGGCCAAGGCAAAAAGCAAAGCGACCGGCGCCAAGTGCTCCAGCAACCTCCGGCAAATGGGTATCGGACTCATCGCGTTCTCGGATGACTTTGGACACTACCCGGTGGGCATCAATGGCGGCCGAGGCTCCACCTGGATTTGGCCATCACAAATCCGGCAGTACCTCGGCGGCAAAGAAGCACGCAGCACTGAATTATTCAAGTGCCCCTCCGCACCCGACAAGGCCCAATGGAAGGTTGAATTCAGGGGCAACCAACCAGCTGAAGATGGCTACCTCAAAGGCGAAGTGCGACTTATTCCTGGTGGTAGCAGTTTCATGAGTTACGGCTACAACGTCTGGGGTGCTTGGGCAGGTATGTATCCAAACCAAGGCATGGGTGTCTACAAGGGGCACTCCAACTGGGGCGAAACCAAGCCAAACCAAGTCAAGGTGCCCAGTCAAATGATTGCCCTTGGTGACAGCAACTGGGATTTAAAACGTAAGGGCGACCGCCACTGGAGCGGCTTCATTGGCATGTACGAGGAACGCCAATGGCCATTGCCTCTTCACAGTGATCGGGCGGAGATTTTATTCGTCGACGGACACGTCACTGCAGAACGCAGGATTGACCTCGTAGCACAACTTAACAAAGAACAAGGCCGAAAAGATTTCGCTGCCAAACGCTGGAACCTCGATAATACTCCACATCACAATCGACGATAAGACTCCTCTATGCTTTACCAAACAAAAACGGGAGCCGTTTTGGCTCCCGTTTAAGTAAAAGTCTTTGAACTGTTCAAGACAACTCGTCTCGGACTCGCTCAAGCAGGGCCTTCGTCAAATCAATGCCCTTGTAAGCATCCACCTGCCCACCTTCGTACTCTATCCCAACGTAACCACGATAACCCGCATCAAGAACAATATTCATCATCCGACGATAGTCGGTGCGAACCTCGTCTCCTTTGTCATTGAACTCGTGTGACTTGGCGCTTACCGCCTTTGCAAAAGGCATCAACTCGGCCACTCCCTTGTAACGATCATACCACTTTCCGTCACCGACATGAAAGTTTCCAAAATCCGGCAAGGTTCCGCAGTTGGGCAGATCAACAATTTTCATTACACCAGCCAACCAAGCTCCATTTGACGATAAACCACCGTGATTCTCTACTATCACATTCATATCAAGTTTGGCTCCATACTCAGATAAATTGCGCAAACCATCGGCAGCCAACTTTTGTTTTTCCTCAAAACTACCGTTGCCTGTCGTAGCCGCATTCACGCGTATGGAATGGCAACCAAGAAATTTGGCCGCATCGGCCCATTTATGATGATTCTGCACCGCCTTATTACGCTCATCCGTATTGGCGTGGCCAAGCGAACCTTCACCGTCCACCATAATCAGCAGACTTTCCACGCCGTGATCGGCAGCGCGCGATTTCAATTGGCCTAGGTACGCCTCGTCGTTGGCCTTGTCCTTGAAAAACTGATTTACATACTCAATGGCTCCTATATCAAAACGCTCGCGGGAGACCTTGGCAAAATCGAGCGCATCAATCTTGCCTCCAAAGAACTGTCGATTCAAAGACCACTGCGCCAGTGAAATACCATATAAATTAGCACCACCAACACCCAATGATTTACAACCGGCCATCACCATAGACCCAACGGCACCTACCGCCAAAGAGGCATTCTTCAAAAAATCACGTCGGTTGTTTTTATTATTCATTTTTTTTATCATTTACTTGTTTGCGATTGTCACTGAAAAGAAACACNAAAAGCANCATNACCACGGCNGCGAAAATCGCCGGNTTGCCCCAAATANNCTTCCATTCCAANGCGGCCAATTCATCNTGNCGAAGTTTTCCTTTTTCCTNATTTAAAGTGGCCAATTGAGCTTTGATTTCTTCGGATGNTTCCNCGNTTACNCTTTCNCTNATTTTTTTAATCTCGTCGCTCTTGNCCACAACCTGCGCNTTTAGATCCTTTGCNGCNTGCGGGGTATGCTGTCCCTCGATCNTACCNGCCACCTGCGCACCAATCATCATNCCCAAACCAAGNGTCAGCATNACCAANAANCCTTGCGCCTGGGCACGGATCGGCTTGGCCGCTTTTTGATCAGTATAAATCTGCCCCGTCACGAAAAAGAAATCGTAACAAATGCCGTGCAACACGATGCCAATGATAATCATCCATCGAAGCTCATCCGGCGCACCGAAGGCAAACAAGCCATAGCGAACCACCCACGCCAACATCCCGATGGCCAACATCCATTTCACGCCAAGTCTAGCGAAAAAGAACGGCATAACGACCATGAAAAAGATTTCTGATATTTGGCCATAAGACATGGTCGTACCAATGGGCAACTCAACATGTTCTACAACACGGCTGGCAATCTGGTAATAGAACGCCAATGGAATGCAGATTAGCATAGATGAAATAATGAAAACCAAATACGATCGATCCTTCAGAAGCGACAGAGCATCCAAACCAAGTAACTGCCCGATGCTGGCTTTNTCATCTTTGACCGGAGGCGTATCCGGCAAGGCAAAGCTAAACAAGCCCAACAAAGCAGCCGCCCCAGCAGTGAGATAAAACATTCCTACATTCGTCTCAAACCCGCCAAAAGTAAGGGCAAATCCTGCAGCGATCCAGCCGATGGTTCCCAACACTCGAATTCCNGGNAATTCCTTCTCCGGNTTGGTCATGTTTTTCATGGCAATGGTGTTCGTTAGTGCGAGGGTCGGGAAATACGTCAGCATGTAGCCAAAGAAAAAGCCCCAGTTTAATACACCAGCAGATGGGGACTCCTGCTGCATGAACACAATTGCCCCGAACATGATCAAGGATCCAAGTAGATGAAGAATGCCTAATACTTTTTGAGCCGAAAAAAAACGATCCGCAACCAAGCCCACAAACAGTGGCGTTATGATACCGGCGATCGGGCCTACGGAATAAGTGTTTCCGATATCACTCGGTTGNAATCCAATTGTGCCAAGGTAGTTTGGCGCAGTTACATACCATGCCCCCCAGACGAAGAATTGGAGGAACATCATTACGGAAAGTTGCAATCGAGTGGTCAGATTCATTTACTTTGGCTGGTTTGATTTTAAGGCCGCTTGGACAAGAGATGCGCGGCCTGCCAAACGGAACGNGGACCAGCGTAGCCGTTGGCCTAGCAGGCGGCAAGGCTACTTTGAACGCTAGTCTATTGGCAAAAGACAGAAAAAAGGCGGGCTGCTTAGCCCGCCTGAAATACGTTTCTGTCGAGTTTCGACTTATTCCTCGGAATCGTCGTCCGAGTCAGGGCTACTATCCCCTTCGTCGTCACTGAACTCGGCCTTGCGCTCCTCCATCGCGGCCTTTCTNGAGAGCTTAATACGACCTTTATCGTCCACTCCAATGCATTTGACCCAGATCTCATCGCCGTCCTTAACAATATCCTCGGTCTTTTTGACGCGAAAATTAGCCAATTCGCTTATGTGCACTAGACCGTCTTTGCCAGGAAGCACCTCGACGAAACAGCCAAAGTCCTTGATGGAAACAACCTTCCCTCTGTAGAGCTTGCCAACCTCGACCTCGGCGGTGATGCCCTCGATGGCGTCCTTGGCTACCTGCAATCCTTCAGCAGACAAGGAGTAAATCAACACACGTCCATCATCCTCGATGTTGATCTCGCAACCGGACTCTTCGACGATGCGCTTTATATTTTTGCCNCCCGGACCGATCAACTCNCCAATCTTCGATGGATCGATCGGAATCGTCACAATCCGCGGCGCGTACGGGCTCATCTCTTCTCGCTCCTTGGCAAGGCAACCGTCCATNTTAGCAAGAATCTCCGTACGGGATTTCTTAGCCATACCTATTGCCTCATCCATAATAGCGTATGGTATGCCTTTCAATTTAAGGTCCAGTTGGAAGCCGGTGATGCCTTTTTCCGTACCGGCAATCTTGCAGTCCATATCGCAGAATGCATCCTCCCACCCAATGATATCGGTGAGTAACTTGTAAGCCTCAATCTCGCCGTTGTTGTTGCTGCGGGTGCAAAGGCCGATGCTGATACCTGCAACGGAACGCTTCAACGGGACACCNGCATCAAGCAAAGCCAACGTTCCGCTACAAATGGAAGCCATCGAAGTGGACCCGTTGGATTCCATGATCTCCGTGGTGACACGCACCGCATAGGGAAAATCCTCGATGTCCGGTATGACGGGGGCAATGGAACGCTCGGCCAGTGCACCATGGCCTATCTCTCGACGGCCTGGCCCCATAATGCGGCCCGTTTCGCCAACCGAAAAATTCGGAAAATTATAGTGCAACATGAACCGCTTCTCGTTCGGGCCACCAGTATAAGCGTCGAACGACTGCGTGTCATCGGTCGTGCCTAAGGTCACAAGCGACAGGCCCTGGGTCTCCCCTCGAGTGAAAAGACCGGAGCCGTGAGTACGAGGGATCATGCCAGCCTCGCTAGTCAGCGACCTAAGATCTCCGAATCCGCGGCCGTCCAGCCGCTTGCCATCATCGAGAACCAAACGGCGCACGGCAGCCTTCTGAATGGTATAAAATGCCTCATTGACGATGAAATCGGTGATGTTGTCGTCACCAAACTTTTCCACTAGTTTCTCTTCCATCTCATCCTTGAGAGCATTACAAGCAGCCTCGCGCTCNAGCTTAGCCTGAATGAGCAGCGCATCAGTGATACGCCCTGAGATAATCCCTTCTGCCTCGGCCTGAATGTCCTCTTCAACCACCTTTGGNGTAAACTCGCGCTTGGGCTTGCCGACAGCGGAGCATAATTCCTTTTGNGCAGCTATGACNGGTGCGATNGATTCCTGACCGAACTGGAGAGCCGCAAGAAAGTCAGCCTCCGGGATTTCGTCTGCCGAGCCCTCGAACATGATCATNTCCGACTCGTTGCCGACATAAACAAGATCGAGATCGCTCGACTCCATCTGCGAATGGGTCGGATTGGCGGCGAATTTCCCATCTATCCGGCCGACGCGCACCGCGCCAATTGGTCCGGCAAACGGTAGATCGCTAATCATCAGCGCCGCCGAGGCACCATTAATCGAAAGGATGTCCGAATCGTTCTCCCCATCCGCACTTAGCAGAAGCGTCTGGATCTGAACCTCGTTAAAATAACCCTTGGGGAAAAGCGGACGAATAGGCCGATCAGTAACACGGCAAGTAAGGATTTCCTTCTCAGATGGACGCCCCTCACGTTTGAAGAACCCACCCGGGAACCGCCCGGCGGCGGCAGCTTTCTCACGGTAATCGACCGTGAGCGGGAAAAAGTCCAAACCGGGACGAGGTTTGGAGGAACCGCACGCGGCGACGAGAACGATGGTATCTCCGAGTTGGACAGTGACTGAACCGTCCGCTTGCTTCGCAATTTTGCCAGATTCTATATGAATCTCGGCTCCGCCAACATTGGCGGTAACTTTATGTGACATTGTTATCTTTCATTAATGTCACGCTCGCCGACAAGGAGAACTTCACTCAAACCCCTAGCTAAACCGGGGGGCTGAATGAAATGCTCAGAGCCAGCTAACGCAACGATTTCCGCGGCACAACTTCAGGCAACAGGAGCCCAAGCCGCGATTTCCGGGCCGCCGGGATGGATTACTTTCCCCCGACATGGCGTTGCCAAAAACTCGTTTCGTAAAAGAAAAGCGGGAAAGACCGCAAAACAGTTAGTGCCTCAGCTTAAGGCGCTGGGTCAATGAGCGATACCGATTGGCGTCATGCCTGTGGACATAATCCAGCAGGCGACGACGACGACCTACCATCATGAGGAGGCCACGACGCGATGCGTGATCCTTCTTGTTACTCTTAAGGTGCTGGGTCAGATGATTGATCCGCTGCGTCAACAGCGCGATCTGGACATCAGCAGATCCGGTGTCTGTCTCGTGAAGGCGATATCCTTCGATTGTGCTGGCCTTCGGTTCCATTCCTTCTGTTTCTATATCTCTCTTTTCCTCTCGAAAAGGCGGGGCAAACTACCAGCAAAAACCGCGTTGTAAAGCACTTTAATGCGGTTTTTGTTCTTTGTAGCAATGTCATATTACCCTTGATGGACCATTTGCACCGACTCTTTGTCACTATATTTAACCAAAGACAACATTGACCCTAGCCAAGCGGTTCCTACACTGCGTCCGTGCCTTATAAGCACATACCACTGTGTTTTGTGTTATTGCTGGCTCCCTCTACCTTGGGAGAAAGTCTCATCGCCAATTACTCTGTTTGGAGATATCTCGAAGGCATTAAAGAAGCCTCCGATCCGCCCGATGCTTGGCGAATGCTGAACTTTGACGACAGCAGTTGGAAACAGGGACGTTCTGGCTTCAGTATAGGTTTTGGTAACTATGATGCACCTACTCGGCTCTGGGGCATGCCTAGGGTCTATCCATCGTTGTTTCTCCGTAAAATATTTACATTGGAAGAGACAGAATGGATTAAATCACTAGTAATTAGAGCAGATTACGACGACGGCTTTGTCGCCTACCTCAACGGCACTGAAGTGGCGCGACGTGGTCTGAACGGCGAACCGAACCAGCCAGTACCATTCAACGCTCCAGCGGTCGTCCACTCGCGCGGTAACCCGGAGCTGATCGACCTCGAGCCGTATCGAGTACTGCTCGAACCGGGGGAGAATATCTTGACAATCCAAGCGCACAATTCCTCGGTGGCAAGCAGTTGGTTTGCAATTCATATCGAACTGCTGGCCAACGTCGTACGCGGACCGTTAATCTCCGCCACCACCAGCACTAGTACGAAGATCGCTTGGAGAACACTTCATCCTACTACCTCGGTTATTGAGTATGGCCACACGGCCGCACTTGGACAACGGTTGACAAACGAAACATTAACTACTGACCATGTATTGCAACTTACTGACCTCAAACCAGGCACGGAGTACCACTACAAAGTTGGCGGCGAGGCCAACGGCATACCACGCTATTCGCAGAGGGCCATGTTCCAGACTCTCAAGCCAAACGGCCCGGTGAAACTGATGGTTCTGGGAGATACCGGCCGCGGAAATCTGATCCAGCACAAGATCGCCTCTTTACTCCGCAAGCAACAGCCAGACGCAGTCCTCCACGCGGGTGATGTCGTGTATCCTGATTTCACTACTAAATACGAAGAGTTCCGGCACTTTAGCGTGTACAAGGAACACATGAAATCGACACCCTATTTTACAACTATCGGGAATCATGATCTCTATCAAGGCGATACCGCATACATCAAGGCATTCCATCTGCCCACAAATAATCTCCCCATAATCGGACTGAAAGATCCGCCTGAAAACTACCGCTTCTCAGGCACAGAACATTTTTACTCCTTTGACGTTGGAGACGCTCATGTCTCGGTGCTNTATAACCCATGGTTCGCCCACCACGACATCACGAAGGACACAAACCAACTCCACTGGCTTACGAACGACTTATCGAACACCACCAAGCCGTGGAAATTACTGCTGATGCACTTCCCTGTCGCCAGTTCGAGCGGACACGGATGGAGCAGCTACAACGGAAACAACCTACCGGACTCAGTCGACTTCGGAAATGTGATTCATCCTATTGCTGCAAAGTACAATGTCGACCTAATGCTTGCTGGCCACTCGCATGCGTTTGAAAAGTTCAACCCAGTAGCCGGATGTATTTCGGTCGTCAGTGGCGCGGGTGGCGCTAGCACCTATTCAATGTACCGCTATTACCCCGGCTCATCCCAGTTCTGGTCGCGTAACAACACCGCGCGTATTTTGATAGACGGTGAGCAACTCATACTCGAGGCTTTTGATCCTGACGGCAAGGTTTTCGATTGGTTGGTTGTAAATCGCGCGATGCCAGAAAAGGAATTGTGGCAAGCGGCATGGCACTCGCCGATCATCGAATCTCAACCAGCCAACGATTCGCTTGGCAATCTGCTTGACCAAACCTTCGACCTCATTGGCGAGCCAATACCCGCTATCAATGGTTCCAGCGCCAACCTTAGTCAGGTGCGCGTTAATAATGATCACACACACCTTTACATCGGATTTGAACAGGCCATGATACGCGCCAACCAAAACATCTTTCTCTTCATCGATTCGCCTCGGCAAAACGGCGTCGCCAACCTCGATGGACTAGGGAACGGTCAAGTAGAACGCACTGATTCAAGCGAAGGCGTCGACGGGCTCGACTTCCTTCAGAATCTTTCTTTTACCAATTTTAAGCCGAGTTTAGCGGCGATCCTTGGCGATGAATTGGCGGACAGCCAGTCACGACATTTCACTCGGCCCGATCTTACCATCAAGATTAAGGAAGGTGTCGAACCGAATGAAATCGTACAACTCATCCCTTTTCCGCTTGGTCAAGGTCTATTCCATCTCGACCAGGGGTTTAGCAACGTGGACGGCGCTCGCTTCCAGCAATTCAACCGCTCCCCGCAGCAATTCAGCCAACCGGAGGAGACCGACGCCGGATTCATCGAAATTGCCATCCCTTATACCTCTCTAGGGGGAGTGCAACCGGGTGATGAGATCACAATCGGGGCCGTTGTCGGCACAGGAGGCATCAACACACAGTACCAATACCGCCAACTCGACTCGACGTATCTGGGCAAGAATCTGACACTTGATCAGAACGTATTTTACCGGCTGGAAGGCCTGAAAGTGCGGTTATCAATTGACCCAGACCCGGACAATGATGGGCTGACAACAGAACGTGAGCGCCAAATCGGAACCAACCCGGCTAAACACGACACTGACGGTGACTGGTTGCCTGACGGCTGGGAGATTGCGCGTGGACTTAATCCAGTTAAACACGGCGGAACGGCGGCGCTGGCACTCGATCCTGATGAGGACGGCATGAGCAGCGCTGACGAACTTGTCGTCGGCACCAACCCAAACGACAACCAGTCGGTTTTTACATTGAAAGTGGAAACCTCTGAGGATGGCATCCATCTCCGGTGGCCTGCCATCCCCGATGCTGTCTACCAAATCGTCACCGCAGACAGTGTGTTCGGGCCCTATCAATCAGTTGGAAAAACGCAAAGACTAGATGGTGCGGTAGCAAGCGAAATGGAATGGAACATACCCAAATCACAACTCAACCAATCAACCTCCTACTTCCGTGTGCAGGTGACTCCCGGTGAATGAATCGTTTGACCACAAAATCGTTTGGCCAAGTGCTTGTNATAGCAACCCTACTTTTATCAATTGGATGTGAAAAGGAAAATCCGCCGACACTCATCCAAAACACTCCACAAAAACCGACGCTGCAACCCGCAACAGGACAAGCTCAGCCTCGGCTCAAGACAATCCAACTTTACCTCGGCGCGGCTGAACTAACGGCTGAAATAGCCGACGAAAACCACGAACGGCAAATGGGCATGATGCACCGCACTACCATGGCCGATAAAGAGGCTATGCTGTTCGTCTTTCCCCGGCCGCATCGAACCGGCTTCTGGATGAAGAACACTATCGTGCCTTTGTCAATTGCCTATATCGATCCAGCCAGTCGCGTGATGGAGATTTACGATTTGGAACCCGGAAACACACAGCCAGTTGAGTCCATCTCCGCACGCGTCAAGTACGCGCTCGAGGTCAACCAGGGCTGGTTCAAACGAAACGGCATCAAAGCAGGCACCGTGATCGCAACCGACCGTGGTTCTCTGGCGGTTTCCGTCAAGGGCCTTTGAACCGTCGGCATTGACTTGGAGATGGTTTTTGACAAAATCAAAGGCGAATGAGTGACGACATCACCAAGGTTCTTGAAAAGTGGGACTACAGGCTTGGACGCGTGGACGCGAGACGGGTGATGGGCGAAGATGGTGTTGAGAAACTGCAGTTAAGAATCGACCTCGGACTGCTGCAGATGAACGCCCAGTTTCGCCCCGACGGAAAGCGGCCGTTCGGGCACCCCACACTGCTGGATCATTTCCTGATCCGCCTCGAGAAACACCGCAAGGAAAATGGGGGCGAAGATGATAACTTCCAAATCAACCCTGATGAATGTGCTAAGCTGCAACAGGAAGCCATCCAGTACCACCATCGAAGCATCTGCAACTTCGAATTGGCAGATTATGAGGCAGTCGAGCGGGACACTGAGCATATTCTCGAACTTCTTGACTTTGTCCAGGACTTCGCTCCGGAGGAAGAGATCGGGCAGAGCTTCCAACAATTTAGACCTCAGACAATCATGCTGCAAATCCGGGCCATCGGCACCGAACTTATTGCCGCAAGTAATTACGACGCTGCCATTAATGAAATTAACAATGCAATTGAGGAGCTCAACCAGTTCTACACAGAGATGGGACGTGAGGAATTGGTCGACAGCAGCATGGAGGCACACTCCCTGCGCGAATGGCTAAAGGATGTCGAAAAAGAAGCAGCCGAGAAGAAGCCGATGACCCGGCGCGAAAAACTTCAGCACAAGCTCAGCAACGCCGTCCAGCGGGAAGATTATGAAGCCGCCGCCAAGCTTCGCGACCAACTCGCCAAGCTGCCTGAGTCGAAAGAAAACTGAATCTGCAAAAGAACTTGCCCGCTCACGGGTCTTCCTTGAAGCTCGCCGCCATTCAGCAAATCAATGAGCGCAGACGCGAAAATCAAGGAACTCGGTTTAGAACTACCTCCCGCCCCAGCGCCAATGGGTGTATACAAACCGATCGTTTTTGATGGTAAGTTCGCCTACCTCTCCGGGCACGGCCCAGTCCTTCCCGACGGCTCTCTCATGAGCGGCCGTGTCGGCGATGACCTTGACCTGGAAACCGGTGCACAATCGGCCCGACAAGTTGGTCTCACCATACTGGCCACTCTCCGAGCTTATCTCGGCAGCCTCGATCGAGTACGACGGGTCATCAAGGTACTGGGGATGGTCAACTGCACAGCCGACTTTCCCGACCACCCAAAGGTTATCAACGGTTGCAGCGAATTATTTGTACAGATCTGGGGTGAAGAAAACGGCATAGGAGCGCGCAGCGCCGTTGGGATGGGATCGCTACCAGGAAATATCCCGACCGAAATCGAAGCCATCTTCGAAATCACCTAAACCTGCATGTCAGACGACTGGCACACACTCGCCAACCCGGAGGAGATCACCTCACCCGCCCTTCTGGTTTACCCCGAACGCATCACNGGGAATATCCGGCGTATGATAAACACTTTAGGCCAAGCGAAGCGACTGAGACCCCACGTCAAAACGCATAAGACTGCTGAAATTGTGCAGATGCAACTTAAGGCCGGCATCGACAAATTTAAGTGTGCAACCATCGCCGAAGCTGAGATGCTTGGCCAAACCGGTGTAAAGGATATCCTGTTGGCCAATCAGCCTGTTGGCCCGAATGTCAACCGTTTGCTAAGCTTGGCCGGCTGGTTTCGCGACGTCCGGTTTTCCACAATCGTAGACGATGCTGAAGCCGTCGGCGCAATGGCTCAGGCGGCCCAAGCCGCTGGCATCACACTGCCGGTATGGCTAGATATTGATGCAGGCTTGACTCGCACTGGAATCGCACCAAATCAAGCCGCCATCACGCTCTATAAATTGATCGACCAAATACCAGGGGTTGAAGCGGCAGGACTGCATCTCTACGACGGTCATCTTAATGATAGTGACCCGGCTCAGCGATTGAACAAGTGGCAAACGATGATGAACAAAGTCCTCTCTTTCCGCGCCGCCCTAAAAACAGCCAATCTGGCTGTTCCAAGCATGGTTGCCGGCGGCACGCCAACCTTTCCGTTTCACGCACAGCACACCGATCATGAATGTAGCCCGGGGACAACACTGTTGTGGGACTTTGGCTACGCCGAAACATACGCCGACCTTGACTATCAACAAGCTGCTACACTCTTAACACGCATCATCAGCAAACCGGGCAATGACTGCATCACATTGGACCTCGGCCACAAAGCGGTCGCTTCGGAAAACCCCCATCCACGTGTACAGTTTATCGGCATCACCGACACGGAGGTAGTGGTCCATAGCGAGGAACACCTCACTCTACGCACCAATGAAGCCCAACGCTTCAAGGTCGGCGACTGCCTCTACGGTATCCCTCGACACATCTGCCCAACAGTAGCACTCTACGATCGCGCACATGTAATTCGCAGCGGAAAGCTCATTGATCAATGGCAGATCACCGCCCGTTCCCGAAAACTGACTTACTAAGTCATGAACGATCAAGCTGAAGTCAACAGCCTGCGCCAAAGCCGCCGCGAACTGCTTTTCATTTTGCTTACATGGCTTGGCTGCGGACTCTGGGTTATCGTCTATTGCGGACTCAACGGATATGACCTCGCGCCAGAGAACATATCGACCACATTCGGTTTTCCTGACTGGGTATTCTGGGGAATTGCCACGCCTTGGATGGTCGCAAACGCAGTGACTTTTTGGTTTTGCCTTTGCGTTCTAAAAAACGAGGAGGACGAGGAGTCAATCGAATGAACGAAACCGACTCCAACAACACAGCGCTGATTAGTTTCGGTGTATATCTGCTCGGCGTATTTTTACTGGCATGGCTCTCGAGTCGTGTACGTGAAAAAAAGGAGTTCGTCGGGGAATATTTTCTCGGCAGCCGAAACCTTGGTCTCTGGGCATTCGCACTGACTTTTGCAGCCACCAGCGCATCCGGTGGAAGTTTCATGGGCTTCCCATCGCTGATTTACACCCACGGCTGGGTGCTCACATTGTGGATCGCCAGCTACATGGTCGTACCGATCGTTGGCATGGGTCTGCTCGGGAAACGGATGAACCGACTGGCTCGACAGTCCGGATCTGTCACCATCCCAGACATGATCAAGGCCCGTTTCAACTCGGATGTCGTCGGGATGATAGCCACACTGCTGGTTTTATTTTTCATGTTTTTTTACCTACTAGCNCAGTTCAAAGCAGGCAGCAAAATCATGACCACTCTTCTGCAGGACGTAGCAGTCTACCAGGCTACCGTCTTCGCCGTTGATAATGCCATTGATGGCCTGCCTTGGGTNAGCAAGGCGGAACCAGACTATGTACTGTGCCTACTTGTCTTCGCCATTTCCGTAATCGTGTANACAGCGTTCGGGGGGTTCCGTGCAGTAGTATGGACCGATGTCATGCAAGGCATTGTGATGGGTGCCGGAGTGATCATCCTGCTGATTCTTACGCTTACGCAAGTGGGGGGGCTGTCAAAGGCGACTGAACAACTGAAGGAAATGACGCCACCCGAGAACGGCAAAGGTATTATCACACTTGCCCAAGTGCAGGATGAGGTTGTTTCCCTGCCCAAGGGCACATGGCTACGGTTAAGCAATGACAATATCGCCAGATTGGCAGAACAGGTGAAGTTCGCCAAAGGTGAAACAGCTAAGGATGCCAAACTGCTACGTATAACTACTCCGGCTGAAGTAGAACGCATTTCACCAACCCCACTTGACTTTACAATCTCAACTACGTTCACCCCGGCGGAAACTAATGGCTATGGCGCAGGCAAAAAAGGGGTCTACGTCAGTGCACCCGGCCCACACCAAGAAAAGAAGGATGGCTTCCTTAATGTTTGGGTAGCTGTGAGCTTCTTTTTCTTCTGGGCTTTCGGCACAGCTGGCCAACCCAGCAACATGGTGCGACTAATGGCGTTCAACGGCACAAATGTCCTGCGCAAGGCAATCCTCAGTATCTCCATCTACTTCACCATCATCTATCTGCTGCTGGTAGTGATCTTTTGCTGCGGCCGGATACTCTTGCCAGGAATGGAGATTGACTCCGACCGGATCATGCCGGAACTCGCAGCCACCGTTACCAGCAACGCCGGAGTGCCATGGCTCGCCGGACTGCTTCTTGCCGCGCCGTTCGCCGCTGTCATGTCCAGCGTCGACAGCTTTCTGCTTATGGTTTCCTCCTCAGTGGTGCGGGATATTTATCAGAACCGAATCAACCCCGATGCCAGCGAACAGCGGCTCAAGAAACTTTCCTACCTTGTTACCGCTGTGGTGGGTATTCTAGCGATGCTCGCCGTGCTGAACCCACCAGAATACCTTCAGGACTTGATCGTTTTTGCCACCAGCGGATTGGCCGGCTGCTTCCTGATGCCGATGCTGCTAGGCCTATACTGGCCCGGAATGACAGCCCGCGGAGCCGTCGCCGGGATGCTTGGCGGCCTTGGCTGCCACCTCTGCTTATATGTTATTGGTTGGATGCTTAATGGCAAATTCACCTCATACCAGCTTTTGGAGTTCAACCCTTTCGTATGGTCTATCCTAGTTTCTGGTCTATTGAGCTACTTAATGTCTCTTGACCAATTGAAACCCAAAGAAATTATCGGATAATTAGCTTTGTTTAGAAGAAAGCTTCGTGTCATGATTTCCGTCCTGCTGAAAGATAAGAGAAATAAAAAAATCAGTTTGCGCATGAAACTAAAATCGAAAAAAGGATTTACCCTTATTGAGCTACTGGTAGTGATTGCCATAATCGCCATCCTTGCAGGCTTACTGCTACCGGCCCTAGCCAAGGCCAAGAGCAAGGCTACAGGCATTTCCTGCATGAGCAACAGCAAGCAGTTGATGCTGGCTTGGATTTCCTACTCCGGTGACTTTGGAGGCGAATTGGTTCACAACACTCACGGTGGTGAGGCGCAGAGTAATAGTCCCCGTTCCCGTTACGCCCAATGGATTATGGGTTGGCTTGATTGGGGACTGCGACCTGACAATACCAACNTGCTGCACGTCACAGATAAACGATATGCCAAACTGGCTCCGTATCANGGTAACAGTCAAAATCTAGTACACTGCCCTGCGGACAAGTATGTAAGTAACACGCAAAAAAAGAAAGGATGGGCAAAGCGTATTCGAACCTTCTCGATGAACTCCAACATGGGACAGGGAAACAATAAGCTCTGGTATGGCGATCGCGCTCATCAGATTTATTTGAAGGAAGGCGATATAACCGATCCATCAAACAAATGGGTGGTGGTGGATGAGCATCCAGACAGCATGAATGACGGTTGCTTTTTTACCAATATGACGACCTCTAACCCTAGTTACGTCGATCTACCTGGGACCATGCACGGCAACGCCTGCGGATATGGATTTGCAGACGGNCATGCAGAGATCAAGAAATGGAATCACGAAATGAAAAGCGTCATCAATTTTAGTCGCAGTTGGTCTCCAAAAGGGGCTGGAGCCAAGGTTGATTGGTTGTGGCATCAGGAACGTTCCTCGGCTCCAAGAAAATAATTCCAGCTAAATCATTGCCTATCAATGATTCAANAAACATCCCTTTTAAAGGGATGTTTTTTTTGTTTGCTTTTACTTTACCNTGATTCNGCCTCAATCCNTTCAGGACTTTCTATTAACATTTTGATTGTATGAAAACTTCGCACAAAAATGCATTCACACTGATTGAACTGCTGGTGGTCATCGCGATCATTGCCATTTTGGCGGGTTTGCTCTTGCCTGCTCTAGCGAAAGCCAAAAGCAAGGCAACCGGCATTTATTGCCTTAACAATAACAAGCAACTTGGCTTGGCTTGGCTAATGTATTGTGAGGACTATGACGGCTTTATGCCCCCCAACCAAAACGGGGGGGGATCTCGTGGCTGGGTTAACGGTTGGATTACTTTCAATGCAAATGCAACGGACAACACCAACAAACTTTTTCTTGTGGGGAGTAGAAAGCAGGTGGGTCTTCAATATCCCAAGCTTGGCCCGTACTCCACTTCACCGGGTATTTATAAGTGCCCTGCTGACACCTATACGTGCATGATGAGAGGAAAAAGGTTACCAAGGGTTCGCAGTAGTTCCATGAACGGGTTTGTCGAAGGCAAGGCCTATTGGCAGAACCCAAAACGTGGAACTGGTAGGAGTGTTTGGTATAACCAACACAAACCATACTACAAACTTGATGACATTACAGGTAAAGATCAGGCAGGATTAATTGGCGGTGGAGTAACTTCGCCATCTGAACTGTGGGTTTTTGTGGATGAACATCCAGACAGCATCAATGATGGCTGGAACATCATGAACCCAACAAGTGACGGCAGCTGGGTTGATCTCCCCGCGAGTTACCACAACGGAGGCTGTGGCTATTCTTTCGCCGACAACCATGCAGAAATAAAAACTTGGAAAGATAAAGTGCCCAAGTCAGAAGCAGTACTCCAACGTTCACGTAATGGTTTCTCAAACGTGGGTAGGCGCAAGGGATACAATGACTACTGGTGGGTCATTGAACGTTCAACATCAAGGCTCTAGACAACAAATCTATCTGTGGAAGGGAATAAAAGCTTAATCGCTACTAGCGGATAAGCAGTTATTAGTAATAAAGAATTAAAAGCTTTCAAAAAAGGACCACAAAAAAGGTTGTGCTTTTTATTCGATCAAGACGCCGAAATTAAAGAGCATTTCCAAAATGATACTTTTTTTTATTAAAAAAAGAACCCGATTTCTGATGAAAACAATAAGCAAAAATGCATTCACGCTGATTGAACTACTCGTGGTTATCGCAATTATCGCCATACTGGCTGGCCTACTTCTTCCGGCCTTGGCCAAGGCTAAAAGCAAAGCGCAAGGCATCACCTGCATGAATAGTAACAACCAGTTGACCATGGCTTGGCGTTTTTACGCCGAAGAAAATGATAGCCGACTGGTCGCTTCTGGTCGCTGGCCTATGGCCCCTGAATGGATTGGAGGAAACTGGCTGGACAAAAACAACCCAAGAAAATCCGACAACTGGGATGTAGATTTTTGGATTAAAGGAATTGATTCGCGGGGAAAAAAAATCCGTAATAGAGGCAATCTTCTTTATCCTTATGCGGGCAACAGCACAGAAATTTTCAACTGTCCAGCAGACAACAGTGTCGGAATCAACAACAAGGGAAAAACAGTTCCTCGACTGCGAAGTCGCTCGATTAGCAACTGGGTAGGTGGCCCAACTTGGGGTAATAGCGGATCGGGTTGGCGAGTATACATAAAAGATACGGACATGATTGATCCCGGTCCCTCCAATACATTCGTAATGTTGGATGAACGGGAAGACAGTATCAATGATGGCTATTTTGTTGTGGACATGGCCGGTTGGCCAAACGGCTCCCAAAGAATGGTGGATTTCCCTGCTAGCTATCACAGCAACGCCGCAGGATTCTCATTCGCCGATGGACATTCCGAGATTCATAAGTGGCGAGACAAACGGACTTACCCTGAAATCAAAAATGGGAATATGCAACTCAATGTATCTATGTATAACAGTCCAGACTTGTATTGGATGATGGAAAAAAGCACGCGAAAGATGCGTTAATAACAAGGCATGAAAAAAGTACTAGCCTTCACACTGATTGAACTGCTGGTAGTCATTGCTATCATTGCCATCCTAGCCGGCATGCTCCTCCCCGCTTTAGCTAAAGCCAAGGCAAAAGCACACGGGATCAGCTGCATGAACAATAATAAGCAAATGATGATGGCATGGCGGTTTTTCGCTGAAGACAATGATGATCGACTGGTTGGAGCCGCCGGTTGGCAATTTCAACGAAGACAAATTCCTAACTGGACCGGGGGAAGTTGGTTGACACTCAATAACAAACGAGACCCC
>PBKH01000024.1 GCA_002721375.1 Verrucomicrobiales bacterium | reverse complement strand
CCGCCCTCTCACCACGTGAAACCACGGGCCTATTTGAAGTCGTTCATGAGCTTAAAAAACAAGGAATCGGTGTTATTTATATCAGTCACCGCCTAGATGAGATTTTCGAAATCGCCGACCGAGTGACCATCCTGCGAGATGGCGAACACATCGACACCCGACCAATAGAAAATCTTACCCGCGAACAAATGATAGAGTTAATGGTTGGCCGCAGTCTGGAAAAAGAGTTCCCCAGGCGTAGCACATCACTAGGTGAAGTGCGTATGGGAGTCTCCAGACTAAACAGAGCAAATAATGTCCGCAATGTATCATTTGAGATCAAGGCTGGTGAAGTGCTTGGAATGACAGGACTTGTCGGTGCCGGACGCACTGAAACCGCTCGAATTTTGTTCGGTGCAGACCAACTCGATAGCGGCACAATTCAACTCGACGGTAAACCAGTTTCAACCAACTCGCCGAAAGATGCGATCCGACAAGGAATTTGTCTTCTGACAGAAGACCGCAAGGCAGAAGGACTCATTCTTGGTCAAACCGTCCGTGAAAACTTCGGGCTGCCCAACCTACCAGAATTTTCCTCATGTGGTCTCATACGGAAAGATCAAGAGAAGGAAGCCTTTTCATCCTACGTTAATCAAATACAGATCAAGATAACCGACACCGAGCAAATCGCAGGTACGCTTTCGGGGGGCAACCAACAAAAAGTCGTCCTTGCAAAATGGCTTCAGCGTAACGCGAAGATAGTCATCTTTGACGAACCCACCCGTGGCATTGATGTTGGAGCTAAGTACGAAATTTATCAACTTATCAATCAACTTGCCGAACAAGGCAAAGCGATTCTCATGATAAGTTCCGAATTACCCGAAATCTTGGGCATGAGCGACCGTATTCTAGTCATGAACGAAGGCCAAATCACCGGTGAAATCACCAATGTAAAGAATGCAACTCAGAAAGATATCATGAAACTCGCGACCAAGCGTGTTCCCTTAGCCGCTTGAAAAAGATTAACTATACAAAACTTTTATTCGATTACGGGACTCTAGTCGTACTGACCATGCTTTGTGGTTGGTTCAGTTACGTAACGATTGAAGAGCAATCCCCAACTAACTCTGCAGCTGCAGAACGCTTGGCTAAGCGAGCGGGCGACGCACTTCCAAAAAATGCCAACGTCATCGTACTCGCCCGCCAAGGGGGTGAAGGCGAGTTGTTTACCAAAATTTTGGCCGAACAATTAACCAAGGTCGATGCTTCCGTTGTTTCCACCATAATCGGTCAACCGGCCGATGCCCGTAAGGCACTCACAGAGTTCGGTAAAACCGGCCAAAATCTTGACGGAATCATTGCTGATAAACACATGGCCAACTTTGCATCAGCAAATCTAAAACAACTTAGCCAAGCTCACACCGGCTTAACTAATGCCAGAATCTTCCAACCGAAAAGCTACAGGTGGCCAAATTTCCTTAAAAAAGAAAATCTTCTTAATGTGATGAAGCAGATCTCCGTCGTAGCCATAATCGCCATCGGAATGACGATGGTGATCATCACCGCAGGAATTGATCTTTCGGTTGGTAGCCTTATCGCTTTTTCTGGAGTAATTACCGCCTTGGCAATTCAAGCACTTGGCGGCGATGCGCCAACCACCTCCCATCTATGGCTCGGTGCTATGGCCGGAATCCTTGTCTGCAGCCTTGCCGGATTATTCACCGGTGGACTAGTCACGCTATTCGGAATACCCGCATTCATTGCCACACTCGGGATCATGTTCATTGCCAAGGGATTGGCATTTATTTTTTCCGATTCATCCCCCGTACCTGTAGCCAACGAATCTTTCGGATGGCTTGGACGCGGGCGAGACTTTTTCGGACTACCAAATAGCGTCATCCTAATGTTTATCCTATATTCGATGGCACATGTGCTAATGACCCGCACGTCGATCGGTCGTTACATCTACGCTGTCGGCGGAAACTCGGAAGCCGCACGGCTTTCCGGTGTTCCTGTCAAATGGGTATTAGCATTCGTCTATACACTCACAGGATTGCTCGCGGGATTAGGTGGGGTAATGGAAGCGTCACTCCATATAACCGGCGATCCAAAGTCAGGTGATCTAGTGGAATTAAAAGTTATCGCAGCGGTCGTAGTGGGAGGAACCAGTCTGGCTGGTGGGCAAGGGAGAATCATGGGAACCTTTATCGGCGCATTTATCATAGCCGTCATTAACAATGGAATGAATCTTACAGGCGTGGAGTCCCATATGCAGAAAGTCATTTATGGCGCAGTCATCCTCATCGCTGTTCTGATAGACCGCTTAAAGATACACCTGCTAAAACTGAATAAAGCTTAACAAGCACGAACAAGAAACAATATTGTTCCTGCCCATTCCAAGTACCGATACTAATCCGTATAGCGGATTAATTATTCTGTAGCAATGCCCTCTTAAATTCAGAATACTCAGCATTACCTGAATCCAAAGCTATCGCACGATCGACGTACTTCAGTGCATCTGCTTGATTATTCAGTATTTTTTCAATCTTAGCGCTTCGGTAAAACACGACGGCATTATCTTCACCCAACTCCCTAGCCTTGGCGATGGCATAGGTTGCAGGCCTTTTGGTTTTTTCTTCAACCCCACCCATCAGGAGCATCTGATGAGCAAAGCCGCTCATCAACTCCGGGTTTGAGGGGCTTAATTGAAGCGCCTTGATTAAATCAGGTAATGTTCCTGATTCAGCAAGATCGTTCACAATCTGCTTCCGAGTGGCATCACCGATCGGAGCTGCCTTTAAATTCGACGAATCATCAATCAACCAATTCAACCAATTCGCCATTGGTCCGCTTTCAGCAATCCGCTTAGCATCCTTCCTCAATTTGAGAGATTCCTCCCGATTGAGGGTTTCGTGTGCACCAGAATCGTCGATCCTGAATCCCACCATGGAATTAGCCAACCCCGGAAGCCAAGTGGAATATTTGAACCCATGTTGCGGAATTTGAACTGGCACACGATAAACTCGCCCATTGTTGGCTCGCGCTGTCAACACAGTCCCGTCTGTATTGATGTAAAGTCCCCGTCCAGAAGGCAAACTTACCGGCCCCATGAATACATTCCCATCTTTGCGATCCCATCCGTAAAGATTCCCACCATCCATGAAGGTGAATATATACCTATCATTATAAGGATGAAAAACCACCCCTTCGACCTCAGCGTCATGTTTCAATGAGTCGTTCACCTTAACTCCTTTGTTCAAATCCCAAATGTCAACATTCCCATCTTCCATGGCCACGGCAATGAGAGTCTCCTTGCTGTTCACCCCATGAGACTGATACGGCTGACCGAGATCCAAAGTAGTAATAGACTCAAACTTTTTTTTGCAAACATAAACAACCGATGAATCGCCACTAGTCACAACATATGTTCGAGTTGCTGGAAGGAAGTCAACCCAGGCACCTGTGATATCGATCAAAGGCCCCACTTTGGCTCCGGATTTAACGTCATAAAACTGCAACCCTCGCCATCCTCTCCCATAAATCAAGTCTTCATCGCCCTCCAGTACAGCTGTACTGAAAGTATTATCCATCATGAAAGGTTTCCCTATTCTCTTTTTGCTTTCAATATTTATAACCGACACAAGGTTGTTAGTTGACACCAGGGCAATCCGCTTTCCAAAGGAACACAAGCTCACGCGTTTTGTTCCGGTAGGGAGTGCATATGTCTCCCTAATTGATTTGTTCTTATAATTTACACTTTTAAGAACTATGCTGGCTTCATGGATTGTGCTAAAAAAAAGCACCTCCTCATTTTCCCAATCACACTTAATAGGGAAGTACCTAACGCCAGGCCTGCGACCAGGAAACCCAGCATTGTCGATCTTAACAGAATATTCTTTTTGAGTTTTTAAATCGACTACGGTCAATAATTCAGCGTTCAAAGCACCGATTCGATCCTGATCTGGATCATATGAAGCTGGATTGTATCTCCCAGCAACAAACTCATAGCTTGCATGTTCCGCTTTCCGTAACGGAAGGGCAGCCTTATAAAGGTCGCCCCCCAGTACCACCACATACAACGCATTGTCATTGGAGTCGAAAGCGACATCAACAACAGTGTTCTCAAATCGTAATGGAGCAGACAGGGGCTTTCCTGTTGTAGTACTCCACAACCGAACAGTACGGTCCTCAGAACCGCTCGCCACCATCATTCCATCGTTGCTGATGCTGGTACTAGACACCCATCCATAATGGCCCTCCATTCGAGAAAAGTTGTCAAACGGATATGCGGCCATGGCTAACCCCCCTTCTGACTCTCTTACAACCATCAAACCATTGTTTAAAAACAGTTCAGGCCATCCCCAAAACCCATCCGAGTCAGGCCTAATGTCAACACTAGCTCCGGAATCTAGATCTAATAACTCAAGGCTTCTTGATCTACTCAAAGTTGTTGCAGCTGATTTATTTATTATCAATGAACTTGAATCGTCGGTAAACGAAAGGCGAACATTGGTTTGTTTCACTGGATAAGTTTTCATCAATCTGCTTTCGTTCTTTTGAATGTCAAAAACAATGATATCCAACCTATCAGATGTTTCGATGGCCATCGCAACCTTTTTGCCGTCTCTTGACATGGTAATTGCTTTTCGAATTACCCCTGTAACTGCATTGTATTCAAAAATAGATTTTTTCTGCTCGATCGAATATACTGAATAACCACCATCCCTAAAATAAACTTCGATTAAATCTGCATTATTTGTCAGCCTACCATACATTACTTCTCTAAGAATTTCGAATTCAGATGTAACATCCAATTGTATGTCGTAGGAATAAAATTTAGAGCTCTTAGATCCGTTCACCTCTAAAAATTGAAATATTTTCCCATTTTTAATAATTCTCCCAGAGCCAAGACGGTGTTCCGACTGCCAACTCTTAATCATTTTACCGTTAGCCAGATTGAATAAACGATAACGCATCCAACCATCCTCCCGTCTTCCTCTCTCAACAAAAATGTCGTACTCAGGATAGAGTATGATTGAGTTCTGATCATTCTCTCCAGTAAAATCATTATCCGTTGAATGTATTTTTTCGATTCTTGACGGAAATGCAGTATGTTCCAACATTGACATCAGCCGTACGCCTGCTGCTGAATATTCAGGGTTATCCTCGATAGTCTTAGCAAGTAGAGCAATTGCTTCATCCTGCTGATTATTATTCGCTAGTCTGTTCGCTTCCTTGAGACTTACGCGGCTCAAATTATTACGTATGGTTTCCCTCGACTCGATGATATAGAACAGACCAGCTGTGATTGCGATGACAGCGACCCCGAATGTCCAGACCAACTTTTGCCAAAGAGATTTAGACCTTCGCTCCTCCTCGGCGAGGCGACGAGCCTGCTCAAGCTCACGTTTTCTGGCTTCCTCTCTAGCTTTTTCATCAGCTACGGCGGTCTCATGGCTTTCGTCAAGAAAGACCATAGCGTCGTTGTAGCCTGGGTAGTAGCGGTCTGCCCAAGCCTCAGTGGGATTGTTCTGGTCACGCCAAGCAAGACTGATCTGCAGGTCAGGGTCCCGGTACAAACCGGCCTTGTTTTCCCTATACAATTGAGCAGTATCAGCCAAACGACGATAGATTCGGGCTGATTGCGCCTCCTCGTCGACCCAAACGACCAAATGTTGCCATACTCGCATCAGACTTTCATGCGAGATATCAATCACGACCTTGGGCCCTAGTTCAATGGAATCAGGCGGCATGAGGAATGTTCGTCCTGACGCTCTATAAGCCTCAACAACCGGGACCAATGTCTTGGGATCATCCGCGCCAACGACCTCTGCCAATTCTGCCATTGCCATAGGGCGACGAATCCCCCTCCCCTCGCTGACACGTTCAGTCAGTGCCTTGAAGATNCNTTGGCANTAANTACGATCTTCATCNGTTTTAAGTTCCNGATANACCTCNTCAGCNTGGCGAGAGAGNGCNTCTTTCATACCACCTGTGGCTTCGTAATGCTCNAGATCCANCGCGCCTCCNCCACCATCCTNCTCGTGGTACTCCCANGTACGCATCAAAGCATGCTGAAGAATNGGCAATTGATCAGGGTCATCCCCGATATCATTTAANAACTGCTGCACCAAACGGGCCTCGATCTGTTTGCCNCCNACNTTTACTGGTCCTTCNATAGCCAAACGACGCTGGTTACGATTCAAACGCGGTATGAGATACTCNCCTTCATTAACCGCCTCNGCNAANCCACGNAACTGTGAGCAGTCTCCGAGAAAGTCCGATCTCATGGTAATGGTAACAAAGATCGATTTCCCAGTTTGCTTTGTGGCTTCAAGCAAAAGGCTAATGAAATTAGCTGCCTCCTCGGCATGCTTGCCACTGCTTGATCGGAATCGAAAAATTTCCTCAAACTGGTCAACCACAATCAGCAAGTTATCTTGCTCCTCCAATGCGCTTTGAGTCACTGCTTCGATTANCCCCATGGTGCTACGACCAAGCATTGCTCGCAAATGTCTATAATACCCATCCTCGTCAGTGTCGTAGATCCCAGAGTCTTCCAGNGCTTTAGCCAAGTTGGTGAGCGGATCACCGCCNGGNCGCATGACGGCNATTTCCCAACTNGATCCNGCATCNGTCATGGTGCCACCGTGGAGTTCCGGCAATAAACCAGCTCGGACAAGAGAGGATTTGCCGCTGCCAGATGTCCCGACAACCGCCATAAACCTCGCTTGACCAAGACGTTTAAGCAGCTCAACTGTTTGGTCTTCACGCCCGAAAAACAGGTATTTTTCCTGCATCTCAAACGGACGTAATCCGGGGAAAGGGTTCATTTTATAAGGCATAGAAGGATTAAATTGATTGGGTTAGTTGGTTTTTAGTGAGTTAACAAAAGGCTCAACTGTAGCTTGATCGAAAACGCTCTGAGCTTGGATTATATCGGCGAAGTGGGTCTTGAATCTTTTTTTACGGCGATCCTCCGGTGGAGCGATATAAACACTCTTGGCTAGCCACTCTTTTTCGCGTCCATAGCCAGGAGCCTGCATGAGATCCATCAATTTAGTCTCGACCCATGCACGGGTACCATTTCCAAAATAAATGAATGCAGCATCACATCGGGCGAGTTTGTCGCGGTGCACCTTGGTAATGTGTTCTTCGCCACCTTCAAACTCAGGCACCATCACCTCGAGGCCCTGATCGAAAAGGTAATCTTCAAGAAATTCGACTTGTTCCTCATCGGTGGCGTCGTAAATCAAATAAACACTTATCTTAGCAGAAGTATCGCTAGCATTATGTGCTGATGGTGTTTTCTCTTCGTCTGATTTCTTTTCCCTATCAAGTAAATCAAGTACGGTGTTTCGTACTACATCAAGTTCGTCGGCGATAATTTCTGCCTGTTGGTTCAATTCACGATCCTGACGAATCGAATCAATATAGTCGGCCTGACGCCTGTCATCGGAATCCATCCCATGAGGAAACCACAAAACTCTGGGAACACTCTGTTCCCCTTCCAATTTAGCTGANAGTCGGGCCTGCATGACAGGTACTGATTCCTCGGAACCCTCTGGNACCAANCCGTACCTGCCTCCGATGGTGTGCAGAACCAAATCGCTCTGNCCCATTTCATCCAGTACCCGTTCTTCAATGCCCTTGATGTCAACCGGGAGTGATCCGGCAGGTAAAACCCCATATCCGCGCTCAATTAACTCGCGCTTGAGCTTGTCTCGTTCCGAATCACAATCACTTGTTGTCGTAGCTAAATATACAGTTTTACCCGAACGCGCAGCTTGGAATGAGGGCTCATTACCCGGGTCCGTGCGAAGACGCTTTAGTAAATCGCTCAACTCATGGGCAAGGTCAAAAATTCGCGCGTAATAATTTTGCTCTGCCTCTTTCCCGAATACGTCGTCATACTCCACTATTCTGCCAGTGTCCGGGTCTAGATCGTAAAAATTAAAACCAAGCAAACCATCGACAATCGTGCGCACCCTGTCTGGAATCTCGTCGGTGGCTATGGGAGTTTTCACAACCTTAAAAACGCGAGACTTGTCGTGTAGTTGAAGCGTGTCGTCTTCTTCAGCTGCATCGACGAAACCGCTCAATTCGCGAACGCACCATTCTGATTTGACATAACGGGGCGTCATAACACTAACCATCACCCTAGCCTTCCTAAATTCACCGGCAATGGACCGGTCAAAAACGTCGTTTCCAGCCAACTTCGGGTCGCGCCAGATTTGTGGTTCTTCCCCCAGCAATTGCCCTAATCGCACTTCAAGAATCCGGTGAAATTTAGTAATCCAGCCCTTCTGGCCTTCGGTCAAAGGCTTATCGTCTAGATGCGCATAACTGATGAATATATCATTCATTACTATTTTGATAATACGGAAAAACCCATTTCAACCATTTCGAGATTACAGCGCAACACAAAAAGAATCCCACTCATAATAGCTCGCCCAAGATAGGAAACTCTTCCGAATCAGTCAGGATTTAGGAAGGTCTTAATGAATGTCTCCTCGGACTCAATATTGCCAATAAGCACAAGTTCGTCCCCCTCCCGCAACGCCTCGGTGGGGTCGAAGTGGATAAGATGCTTATCACTGCCGTCGACCTCACGCTGGATGGCGATCACACTGCAACCAGTACGCTGTCTGATCTCAGATTCAACCAGCGTCCGCCCCTCTAGATGCTCAGGTAGCTCAACCCGAAATACATTCAACCCTTCTGCGACCATAAGGATATCGCTATGCTTAAGCAGATTAAAGATCATGTTAGCACCCATTGAGGCATAAGATGCAACAAAGTCAGCCCCAGCTCGATGCAGTGTACCGACATTTCGCTCGGTATTAGCTCGGCTAATAATTTGGATTTCGGGACATAGTTTTCGGCAGTAGAGAGTGAGGTAAATATTGGTGTCATCCTCCCCAGTGGTGATAATAACCGTGGAGGCTTCATTTATTTTTGCATCCTCAAGCACCTCAATTCGTGCGGCGCTCCCCTCGACATAATATTTATCATTGCGAATACGCTCTGGCATTTCCTCAACGATCGTGTAACGCAATCCGCGCTTAGCCAAGGCCCGCGCAGTTGCTCGACCCACTCGACCACCACCGATGATGACCACGTGCGACTCCTCAGTATGATAAATACAGAACACTTCGTTGTAGTTCTGAATAACCTCTTTGGATCCAGCCATCACAAGGACAGTACTTTCGCTGATAGCCGTATCTGGACCGGCCCCCTTATACTCACCTCGATCCCACACTCCGACCACGCTGGTACGGGTCATCTCGAGAAAATTGCACTCGGCAAGCGTTTTGCCAACAAGCGGTGTGCCCGTGACCATTGCCTCAGCGATAAGTAATTCGTCAAAATGCCCTATCACGTGTGCTAAGGCATCGTTACCGATGGTACGACGTGCAAGGAATTGCCCCATCATCTCTCCCAATCGGATAACATTGCGGCTCCCAGCTAGTTCCAAAATATCGATCGACGCTTCCGACTTGGCCAAAGTCACAACACGGACTCGGTTGTCGACCAACTCGCGGACGGTAAAGGCAATATTGGCGTTTGCCTCGTCCTTGCCGGTGGCCACGACCATCGCCGCCTGCTCAACACGAACATTCTGAAACGCCTCCGGATCGTCCGAACTGCCCACTGCTACCGCAATACCCTGATCATGTAACCGCAGTGCCTCATCTTTATCGTCGACGAGTACCGCGTACGGGATCGTGTATTGTTCAAGCTTGTGTATCAGAGCCCGACTAACCGGATCTAGATTCGTGATGATAACATGCTCTCTAGTTTCCTCTGGGAGCGACTTAGGCGTACGAGCTACATTCTGAGCCTCCATCCAAGGCTCATAGGCAAACCGAATAAATGCGAATGGGAGAATGACCAGCATTGACATCATTCCGAACAACATCACGCAAATAGAAAACAACTTACCCAAGCCCGAATGGAAAGTAATCTCGCCATAACCCAGGGTCGTCATGGTTACCATCGTCCAATAGATTCCATCGAACCACTGATATACCTCCCCCCGGCCCTCTCGCTCCATCAGCACATGAAACACCATGCTGGAAAGAGCCACAAACAACAGCACAATTACTACTAGCTTAAGCAATTGCCTTAAATTACGACGTCCAGATAATTTGCCGTTTGCTAGTGAAAAGAAGGCAGCAGGAAAGAATTTCATTTGTTCCCGCCTCCCTCGGGCCAATTCGAAATGCACTTTAAGGGGACTTCAACCAAGTGAGATCCGCGCCCAAGTTGGGCAGATGAGAAGTCAACCTTCATCGAGGAGCCCAGTTAATTGATGCTCTTTCAAAGCAGACAGTCCGCAAATTGGAGATCGATCTACTACCCGGCTGCAATGTTTCAAGTAAACTCAACCTTGTTATGGCTCTTAACTAAACGTCGGATGCAATGCCTCCGACAGACACAATCCAACCCCTGTCATGGTCATTTGAAAAGAAGAATTTTCCTTGTCAGGCGCTTGGCCAACCAGCCGGTTTTGGATTATTAATGGGGAGCGCCTGAAGAAATAGAAACCACTACCGCCATGAAATCACGCCCCAGACCTGGCCAAACCGCCGAACTGCGCTTCATAGTCGAAGTAAAACATGCCATCGACTTTGCAAATGATGGCATGCCTGAGGTGCTAGCTACCCCATGGCTAATCTGGTTCATGGAACATAGTGCCCGCGAAGCAATGCTATCCCACCTAGAGTCGAACGAGAGCACAGTCGGGGCTGTGGTTGAGATTGAACACCTAGCACCCACGCCAGTTGGTCAATCGGTTCTTTGTCGCGCTCAGGTGCTCCGTTCTGGCGGAAGTGAGTTCCTATTCAAGCTAGAAGCTTTTGATGAACAGGAAAAAATCGCGAGTGGACTTCATAAATTGAACGTTATTGATAAGACCCGTTTTGCCAAACGCGTTGCCCGAAAAGATAANTCGAAGTAAACCGACCCAGCTTGCAAANATTCAACTNTTTTCAGGCAATTAGGTCGTGGATGACNTTCCCGTGGACATCAGTTAGGCGAAAGTCGCGGCCTGCATGACGAAAGGTNAATTTCTCGTGATCAAACCCCAACATAGCCAGCATTGTAGCGTGTAGATCGTGCACGTGCATCCTGTTTGTTTCCGCCCGAAAGCCAAATTCATCCGTCTCGCCGTAAACGCTCCCTCCTTTGGCACCGCCACCAGCCATCCACATTGTAAAACCATGGTGATTGTGGTCACGACCGTTAATCTTACCAGCGTTCGCGCCGGGTGTTGGCAACTCGACGGTCGGTGTCCGCCCGAACTCCCCACCCCAAAGCACCAGTGTTTCATCGAGCATNCCTCTCTGTTTAAGATCCTTCAATAACGCGCCAATTCCCTGATCACACTGCTTAGCTAATCGGCGATGATTGACCTCAATGTCGTCATGATTGTCCCATGGTTGACCTGAACCGTGCCATACTTGAACAAACCGGACACCGCGCTCGACAAGGCGCCTCGCAATAAGAAGTTGCCGCGCTTGAGTCCCTTTACCGTACATTTCACGGATATGTTTTGGCTCACGATTAACATCGAAAGCGTCAGTCGCATCCATCTGCATGCGATATGCCANTTCAAAGGACTGTATTCGTGCTTCAAGTTGCGCATCCTTCTGCCGGCGAGCCGCATGACGGCGATTGAGCAATTGAATGAAATCCAGCTGCCGCCGCTGCTCCGCAAGCGAAAGGTTCCGGTTTCGGACATGCTTAATTAGCTTGTCGATTGTCGTATGACGCGTGTCAATGTGTGTACCCTGATATATACCAGGTAAAAATCCAGACTGCCAATTTTGTGACTCCTGAATCGGATATCCGCCGGGACACATAACGATGAATCCGGGCAGGTTCTGATTTTCGCTGCCCAACCCATACGTCACCCACGAACCAACACTTGGGCGTATAAGGCGTGCTTCNCCACAGTTCATTAACATCAATGACGGTTCGTGGTTAGGCACATCTGCATACATTGATCGGATCACTGCAATATCGTCGATGCACTCAGCCGTGTAAGGAAAAATTTCGCTTACCTCCGTCCCGCTCTGGCCGTNCTTCCTGAATGTATAAGGGCACGGAAATGCTGCGCCAGTTTTGCGCTCNGTNCGCAGATTTTTCATCGGAAGCACTTTCCCTGCATATTTTTGCAGTGATGGCTTAGGATCGAATGTGTCGACATGCGAAGGCCCACCGTTCAGAAAAATATGAATGATCCGCTTTGCTTTTGGTTTGAATTGCGGCCTCNTTACAGATAGCGACGATGAGGCATTCACATTGAATAGCATTGAGCCAAGCGCCAAACCACCCATGCCGATTCCGCAGCGTGAAAGAAACTCACGCCGTGTGAAAAAATGATCGCTTAATCTTGGTTCGTGATGATGCATCACTGTAACAGTGCGACCAAATTTATCCCTGTGACTATAAGATTGCAACCCACCTCGTTTCACTAAATTGAAAGTCTTTAAAACTAGAAATCCTTAAAATTCCCAGTCGATGCCAGCACTGAAGATACGATATCGATACTCGTCTTGTGGAACATTGGAATTGATATACTCCTGTTCAAAACCAATCAGGAATGTCAATTGATCATTGTAATCGTAGCCTATCGAGATATCGCAAGACAGATCGGACCGTTGTCGAAGATCGAGAAAATTAGAAGAACGCTGGATAGCGTATTCATAGGTAGCCTTCCGTATGGTCGCGGCAAGACTCCAGTCATCAATCCGAAAACGCCAACCGTGCGACACACGTTCCCGACGGTAATCAAAATACCCAGTGCCTCTATCCTCGTTCTCGAGAACCGACCATCTTGTCCGCATCCGAACCTGTTTGTTTCTATCCCAGTAATGGGTCCACTCTACCCCATGCTGAGGCCGATCGTAGTCAAGCTCAGTATCTGGTATGTAGAACCCGATTTCATCGCGCTGGCTGCGTGAGTCATAACCCCGTCGAAGCATCGAAGCATAGAGGGAAAAATTGGACTCATAACCATAGTCTACCCCAGTTGAAATCCGACCACCGATTTCGAGGTAATCGTCGAGCGGATCGGCAAAATATTGACGTGCGACATCCGGCCCGGCCACGACCCAGACGTTGGCTGGCAAATCCCAACGAATCGCAGGTTCAAGGCTGACCTGTTTGCCGATCACCTTTACAGTTCCGATATCATCCTCGGTTAGCGATGCGTCAAACATTTCATTAATGTAAATAACGCGAAAATCGGTCTCCAATCGCAATTCCGCTAAAATAGGCTTCTCTAGGTTGACGTTCAGTAGGCCNGACTGCTCGTAATCTACGGCATCGCTATCGAGATAGCGCCGATCATCGAGTGCACCGTAAACCGTAACCTCGAAACCATCCTCCGAGAGCGGGACACGAATGGCCATTAAATCCAGACCACTTGAGAGGAAAGGACTTGATTCCTCTGCAAACGCCGACAGCGTTACATTTTCCTTATACCCGCCACCGAGTCGAAGGTTTGTCGAGAAATCCCATACTGAAATTTCATCCATCAACTCCTTCTCAATGGCGGCAATCTGCCTTTCAAGTTCCTTATCTTCCAAACTGGTATCCTGCGAGCGAACGCTTGGCCAAGCGCACAGCAATAACAGGAATATATAATAATAGAGAAGTCTAACCATCCTCAACCAACTATAAACGTGCTTCGTTTAGCCAAAGTTACGTTTAATAGTCAGCTTCACTTCATCTGCTCCCGCAGCCAAGCGGGCCTATCTGTGGTGATGCCTTTGATCCCGATCCTGGCTAGGCGTCGCGCCTCGGAAGACGAATTAACCGTCCATGTAAATAACTCCAGACCGGAAACTTGTATCTTTTTTATAAAACCCTCGTCTATCAATCCCTTGTAGCTAACGTTGAGTCCCTCCAGTTTGGCAGCCTTGGCTAGGGCGATTAGTTCTGATGCACTTGGTTTCAGCTTTCCTGTCACCTTGTCACGCTTAAAGCTGGACAGGTAATAACAGGGAATTCTCGGAAATCGCACCTTGGCCTGTTTAACAACCTCATAATTAAAACTGATCACTACAAGTTGCTCCGGTTTTTTCCCAGAACGCTTGAATGCTTCGACCAAGCCAGGAACGATTTCGGGACCACATTTGACCTCGATAAACATTCGTCTTCCCTCGGGAATAGTTGCCAATAAATCATCCAGTTTTGGGATACGAACACCCTTCCACTTCGCTCCTTTCCAAGACCCGACATCGAGGTTCTTTAGTTCAGAAAGTGTCTGATCCACAACTTTGCGATCCACCCCGGCTATTTTCTTTGTCGTTTCATCATGATAAGCGACAATATGATTGTCTCTCGACAAATAAACATCCACCTCCACAGCATCAGCGCCCTGCTGCCAGCCCAACTGGACCGACTCGAGTGTATTCTCTGGCGCATCATACGATGCACCTCGGTGCGCGATAATCTCTACATCTGCCGCCATTGCCGAATCGAATGTGATCNATGTTAATGCAGACCCTAAAACTATCTGGGCTATTAATACTTTCATATGATGAATTATATTCAATTTAAAACCTCATCCACGACCTCGCCATGCACATCCGTCAAACGAAAATGCCGCCCCTGAACTCGGTAGGTCAAGCGCTCATGGTTTAGGCCAAGCAGATGCAAAATGGTAGCGTTAAGGTCGTGAATGTGTACCGAACTCTCCACCGGACTGTAGCCTAGTTCATCCGTCCGGCCATATGTAATGCCACCCTTTACACCCCCACCAGCAAGCATAACACTGTAAGCCTCCCTATGATGATCGCGCCCGACATTGTCCGGTGCACCACCGTTACTCCTGCTCTGCAGCATAGGTGTGCGACCAAACTCCGCTCCGATGACGACCAATGTTTCCTCAAGCAGGCCACGCTCTTTCAGATCTCCAATTAGCGCCGCCACTGGCCGGTCGAGTTGGCGAGCCTTGTTGGGAATACTCTTAAAAACGCTACTGTGATGATCCCAACCTTGGTCAAACAACTGAACAAAACGCACGCCCTTCTCGACAAGCCGACGCGCCAGCAGACAATTATTNGCAAGGCTAGCCTTGCCAATTTTCGCTCCATAAGCCTCAAGGGTCGCGGCGGATTCGCGACGAATATCCATCAAGTCTGGCACACTACTCTGCATTCTAAACGCCATTTCGTATTGTGCAATTCGGGTAGCTATTTCCGGATCTCCAACGTCCGCCAATGACAACTGGTTTAGATCATTAATAGTATCGACAATTTCACGGCGACTCTCAGGCGCGATTCCGCTTGGATTGGAGAGGAACAATACAGGATCCCCCTGACTTCGAAACTCCACACCCTGATGAATCGTGGGCAAAAAACCGCTACCCCAGAGGCTGTTTCCAGCTCCAGCCACACTGCCCGTAATCAACACCACATATCCAGGCAGATTGTGGTTCTCAGAACCCAACCCGTAACTAACCCATGAACCGATCCCAGGTCGACCGAAACGCTCAAAACCAGTGTGTAAAAACAACTGTGCCGGCGCATGGTTAAATTGCTCGGTGTTCACCGTCCGAATAAGTACCAGGTTATCTGCAACCGACCCTAGATGCGGAAGATGTTCGGACAGCTCCATTCCACCCTGACCGTGTCTATGGAACTGGAATGGAGATCCCAGCAACGTCGGATGCTCGCGGATGAACGCCAACTTTTTACCCCGAAACATATGGTCTGGGCATTTCTCACCGTTGCGCCTAACGAGTTCCGGTTTAGGGTCGAACAACTCAAGTTGCGACGCCCCCCCGACAAGGTGAATGTAAATGACACTCTTTGCCCGAGGAGCAAAGTGAGGCCTCCTTGGTGCTAAATGATTCTCGTGCCCCGCATTAGGCAGTGCAGCGAATAACCGATCATTGAACACCGTGGCCAAGCCAAGCGCGCCAACACCTACGCCTGTGTGTTTTAAAAACTCCCGTCGTGTCTTTATCAGATAATCTTGTTGGATCTGGTTCATATGTCAGCCTCTATTGATCGCCTCATCAAGATTTAGTAGCACATTGGCCACGGCAAACCACTTAGCTACATCGCTGGCCTGCAGACCNGTTGGCACTTGCCAGCCGCTCACACCGGCAACAAGTTGCCTGGCAGACTCAGGTTCAGCATCAAGTTCCTGGCTTCTTTTGGCTAAAAGTTGCTTTAGTCTGTGCAATTCCACTGGCTTGACGAAGCGAGAAAGCACCACGCGGAACGCAAAACCAATTCGTTCTTCATCACTCTTCAGCCCGGGCTCTGAAACAATCCGCGCGGCCAGCGCCAGCGCCATCTCCACGTGCGCCTCGTCATTCAACAGTGTCAGTGCCTGAAGCGGCGTGTTGGTGCGAGGTCGTTCGACAACACATGCCCCCCTATCCGGTGCGTCGAAATTGACGAAACTCGCGTATGGAGCACCCCGCCGCCAGACCACGTAAACCCCACGGCGAAAACGATTCTCGTCTTTCACCGCCATGAATTTCGGTGCATTCCGTCCAACATGGCGCCAAAGACCAGCCGGTTGCGGAGGATAAACCGGCGGGCCATACATTCGATAGGAAAGCAGTCCGCTCGCCGACAGAGCCGCGTCGCGAATCATTTCCGCGCTGAGCCGCAACCTTGGTGCACGCAAAAAAAATCGGTTAACCGGATCGAACTTTAATAGACTGGGCGTTACTCGCGACGACTGCCGGTAGGTACGGCTTGTGACGATCAACCGATGGATCTGTTTCATCGACCAACCACTCTCCATGAACTCTACCGCCAGCCAATCCAGCAACTCACGGTGCGTCGGCAACTCTCCTTGAATTCCAAAATCCTCCTGAGTCGCCACGATACCCCGTCCCATGAAAGCCGCCCACCAGCGATTTACCGTCACCCGGGCCGTCAACGGGTTGGCCGGGGAAACCAGCCATTGTGCCAGACCAAGACGATTAGATGGCAACGCTGGATCGAAATAATGCAACGCCTTTGGTGTTCCTGCCGACACCGACTCGCCAAGGGTCAAGTGATTACCTCTCAACAGCAGATGCGTCTCACGCGGTTGGGGCAGTTCCTCCATCACAAGAGTCGTGTGCGGCTGGATTTCCTTGAATCGTTTTTGGAGCAAAGTGGTCTCTTTCTCCACATTACTAGCATCAATTTGCTCCTGCAAATGAACGCGCTTGGCATTTTGCTCCAGAGTAAGCGGTAGATGTAGTGTCGGACCGTAAAAATCCCAAGTCACACCCTTTCCCTGCTGCTTTACTTCCAGCGGAGTGTTGTTGAAAAAAGCGAACATCCTATAGTAGTCATTCATCGTGAACGGATCATGCTTGTGATCATGGCATTGAGCACACTCAAGTGTCGTACCCAAAAAAACAGTGCCGGTTGTGTTTACTCGATCGACGACTTGGTTGACCCGATTCGACTCTGGATGAACACCAGCTTCCACGTTGCAGGGTGGTGTACGATGGAAACCTGTAGCAATTCGCTGCGAAAGCGTTGCGTCGGGCAATAAGTCACCGGCCAACTGCTCAATTGTAAACTGGTCAAATGGCATCCCTTCATTAAAAGCCGCTATCACCCAGTCGCGATAAGCCCAGCTGTCGCGTAACTGATCGGCCTGAAAACCATTCGAATCAGCATAGCGTGCAAGGTCGAGCCAGCGTCGGGCCCACTTTTCGCCGTACTGAGGTTTAGCAAGCAACCGATCGACCATCCGCTCGTACTTTCGCTGGCTTTGATCTGCCAAAAAAGCGGCTAACTCACTTGGCTGAGGCGGTCGGCCGATCAGATCAAGAAACACTCGCCGTATTTGCTGCTCCGGCTTGGCCAGCGGGGATAATGAAATACCCTGCTCTTCCAGGCGATGAAGAATAAACAAATCCACAGGATTGGCTTCTGGGTGACGATTAGCCAAAAGCGGAAGTTTGGGACGAACCGGAGATTCATATGCCCAATGCGAATCAGAAGTAAACCCGGCGCTATCTAAACTCCAAATAGCCAGAAATAAAATTAAGGCCTTTTTAGAAAAAAGCATCTCTTTCCTTTTGTTCTCGCTCTGAATTAACACAATCTTGATAGCAAAAAACTTAACTCTGAGACCTGTTTTTGGAAACGGAATTCACAACCCTCGACTTAAAAGCCAGGGCCGATTTTATTTAAATCAATTCCTAAAAAAAGAATCCGGGGGGACCAGGTTGATGAAACCTGCAGCCCCCCCGGGGATAATTCGAGCTTGCAATGTCAGAATAAGTAGACATTCGCATTAGCGCTTGCGAGCCCACGCCGTGCGAATTGCGGCGGGATAATAATGGCTATAATTCGAACGTCAACTACTTTTTAAAAAATAAACGAATTAGGTTTAGAATTGTTGATAGCTAATGAACTATTCCAAAGCCCTCGGCAAATAACCCACAGAGGTCTGGATAGAGTGGGTACAAGAACAGCCTGCGCTAGTTTCCGGCGCAAGTAACATTCCACCCGCCGGGATTAGGCTGAGCCAACACCCACTTCGAATGCCTTCAAACTGACTTCGCTTGTTTGAGTCAAGATTCCACATGCCGTGGAAATAATGCCGAAAAAACATGCTATGCTTGCTGGCAGACATGGTACCGCACCCTCGACGCTCTGGTAGATCGTCTCGCAATTGCTTCCCCGTCCGCAAATCAAAGGCCCATTGATCGGAGAAAAATGTGTTATCAATAATTACCGGATGCTGCAGATGTCCGCTGTGATGGTCCTTGCCCGCGGTATGATGATCCTCCCAAATGAGGCTTCCAGGCGGAACCAACGTTCTTTCGCCATCCTGTGCCTCAATGTCTTTTTCAATAGCGGCAACAGCGTATGTATGGAATCGCTTTTGTTTGTCGGTGCCGGTAGCCACTAGAGTACCATTGGCATAGACAAGATAGGTCATATATTGCAACTTAGAGAAGTCGTAGGCTCGATTCCACTTTGACTCGCCAGTGCGAAGATCCAACGCAACAAGGTGTTGATCGCTCAGTCGATGGATAGGCTGGATAGACCCAGCTTTCTCAACCGCCGCCTCGGCACGACTCTCGATGAAATAGACCACTCCATCACCAATTGTTATGGTGGAATTAACAATTGCACCACCGCTGTATTCCCAGACACGCTCGCCACTCTTCGGGTTAACCCCAAAAAGCCGATCACTCGTAACCCGACTAATATCTCCTGCATCAAAATTCTCAAACCATTGACCATCATCTCCGAGATAGACTGCCCCTCGCTTGACACGACTGCCGATCAGCATGTCATCCACAGCCGCAAGGTACGACCAATCATTATGCCTCCCGTCGTTTACTTGAAAACGGATTGCGCGTTCGCCAGTCGCTCCATCGATGCCGATACAGTAACGCCCTTGAACCAAGTAAAGACGGTCCCCTGCAGCAACCATGTTACTACTATCACGCGGAATGTTAGCACGCCGCATTTCCGGACTGGAAAAACTCCAAAGCACCGTGCCGTTGTACGCGTCTAACCCGAACAACATCCGGTCGCCCTGAATAAAGAGTCGACCATCTGCCGAGAGAGGGGCGGGGTTGCGCGGACCGCGATCCGGCATCGGACGCGGCCCCGGTTCACCCCACCACTTGACGCCCATCTCGCCTTTCACAAGATCGTCACCGCTGCAGGAGGTGTTCTGGGCGTTGCCATATTGATGAGTCCATTCTCCAGCACCAACCAGTCGCGGTCGCTCGTGCACAAGCCATCGCGCCTCACCACCAACAGAACGCACTAGCCGGTTGTCCGCTTGCCCGAGCCAGCGCTGTGCCTCGTCAAGATTACCTACCGGACCAAGAACTAGAGTGCCGCCTGAAGGGGCGAGACTCCGTAGCACATCCACACTGGCCGATGGTGGCAATTGCCCCTTGAGCAAGTGCGACTCAGAGACAATCAGATTAAATAACATTGGCCCAAGCTTCCTTTCGCCCANTGAACCANCAAGTACAGAAGCACGNACGCCATACACTCCTGCCTCATCCAGAGAAGCGCGAATNGCCTCGATCTTNGCNACATCCTNTTCGAGCACCACAACCTGTAGNTCTGATTTTCGAACCAGTTCNAGNGCAAGACTACCATCCACNCCTCCNAGCACGAGNCAGTATCCGGCACGCGCATCTGCCAATTCCAAAATCTGGTCAACCAAACTGGAAAGTTTTGACCGCTTAGCNAGNTCAACTNGCCCAAACGGTGCAGCAGGAAGTCGATAGTAAAAAGAAGAATCAAACTTGTAGGACTTGCTCTGAACTTGCAGNCCCTCANCGCTCCCCTGNATTTGATACNTATACTCTCCATCAGGGACTANNTTTCGAATCGTCACCAAATGCCGTCTNCCGGTCTTACCGCTGGTCAACTTTTCGCTCTGCCCGCTTGGCTTCGACCACANAACCAAACCCTCCATAGGTTCATCNACTTCCCAACTAATCGTAGCAGTCTCGCGATCCACCCAGTCAATAAACGGACCATAGGCAATTGCCATCGGCTTCGGCTTGGGTGCCGGCTTTGGAAANGCATCTCGCTTGGCTAAATAGCGCTTAGCGATCTCCGCCTTTGANAGNGCACTGCCAAGAAGGCGGACTTCATGTAGTCGACCGGTNATGGAAAAAAACTCATCGTCATCCTGATAGGCACCGATCGTCAGCCAGGCCTTCGGTGGGTAAGCGATTTCGCCCTTTTGATCGGTAGATTCCCCTGCTAGTTCACCATCAACGTAAATACGCTGCGTGGCACCATTGTACACTCCTACTACGTGATACCAGCGATCCTGCTCGAAGACCTGATCCGCCGTTAGATATGTCAGTGACTTGTGCCCCTCGGTGTTAATTCCGAAACAGAATCGATCTTTACGAAATCCCAGCAGCCAACCCTTCTCGTAAGTACCGTTATCCTGAAGCGCACCAATTATGCCTCCCCACTCCATCTGTTTCCCGACGCTCACCCAGGCCTCGAGAGTCAAATCGCGTTTAGGCAGCCCAAGACGCGCGATGTTGGGNGATATCTCGATGCGAGAACGTTGCCCCANAAACTCAGCATGGCTTGGACCCGGNGCCCCAATAAAACGAACAGAACGCCCNAGCCCTTCCGGTGTTCCGTNCGGNCCAGCCAAGGACTTAAGCTTATTGNCCTCTAAACGGCTTGGTTCGAAAAGCCAATGTCCAAANACTGAGTCCGATTCNTCTGCCGTGGCTANATGNAGGNANTCGCCGACATTGGCGAACACCACAACCAGTGGACCCAATAAACTCAATCTCAAGTAATTCACCCGGCAACTCTCGCCAAAACTCATAACCTGGGCCAGCCTTTTGTTAACTCGACCCGATTTGCAACACGAATCGTTTTCCATCATAATAAGCGCATGCCAAACACATTTGGCCATCTGCTTCGCATTACCACCTGGGGCGAATCCCACGGAGGAGGCGTCGGCGTAGTACTTGATGGGTGTCCACCTCAACTTGAACTCAACGAGTCGGATATTCAGCNNGACCTTGATAGACGACGGCCCGGTCAGTCAAGCATCGTGACCCCGCGTAACGAAGCCGACCGAGTTCAGATTCTCTCTGGCACCTTCGAAGGCAAAACACTCGGCACCCCCATCATGATGATGGTGCAAAACAAAGATTTCCGTCCCGAATCTTACGCGGAAATGAAAACCAAGTTCCGACCCTCTCACGCAGATTATACCTATCAAAAAAAATTTGGCTTCCGCAACTGGCAGGGTGGAGGTCGCTCAAGCGCACGTGAAACTGTTGGCCGCGTCGCCGCCGGAGCCGTAGCCAGAAAATTACTCAAACAACGCTTCGGCGTCGACGTACTCGCCTACGTCAAACAGGTTAAAAAAATCGCTGCTGACATTCACCCCCACAAAGTCCGGATGCGGGACGTAGAAGCCAATATTATTCGCTGCCCAAACCCTGTAGCAGCCGAAAAAATGATCCGCCTGATCGAGCGCACCCGTAAGGCCGGTGACACTGTCGGTGGTGTCATCGAGGGCGTGGCGCGCGGCCTCCCTGTAGGCTGGGGCGAACCGGTATTCGACAGACTTGAAGCAGATCTAGCCAAGGCGATGCTAAGCCTTCCCGCCTCCAAGGGTTTCGAAATCGGCTCCGGCTTTGCAGGGATTAATATGACCGGCCGCGAACACAACGACCCCATGCGTGCAAAACGCGGAAAGGTCCGCACAACAAAGAACGACTCCGGCGGCGTTCAAGGAGGCATNTCAAACGGTGAAACAATTCACTTCAGGATTGCATTTAAACCAGTCGCTACCGTTATGCATGTGCAGGACACAGTCGACGAGCAGTTCAAAAACACAACCCTCAAGGGTCGCGGTCGACACGACCCTTGCGTCCTTCCGCGTGCTGTCCCAATGGTTGAAGCCATGACGGCTCTCGTCCTCGCCGATCATGCCCTTAGACACCGTGCTCAAAACGAATGGTAGTCAACCACTCACGGCCGAGTCTGATCAAGAAACAAGCAGAAATCATAATAAATAGAAATACTGCAGCTAATAAACGGGCATCTTAACAAAAAACAAAGCCCTTTTCCTCTGCACATCTCAGCTCCATTAGTTGACATAATTCGTTTTTGATGCGCTATAGTTCACCCTATTCTATTTCGATAATNTCGCTAGTATTCGACGCAATCTAAATCCGTAATTTCCAATCTGAAGGCTGGCAGAGGCCAACCGGCAGGGTTAGCTTTTTTGCACTTAATCTTGATGAAGAGAACCCGTGCAACGGTCGTTTGCCTATTCGCCACTCTGCTATCATCGACAGCGGATCCGGTGGACTTTGTCCGCGACATCCGGCCGCTGCTCTCCGACACCTGTTACAACTGTCACGGTCCCGATGCCAAGGCACGAAAAGCCAATCTACGGCTGGACGATCGGAAAGCCGCGTTCAGGTCTGGTGTGTTGACAGACGGTGAGATGTTTCGCCGGCTTGCCTCGAACGAACCCGACAATCGCATGCCGCCGCCCGAGTCTAATCGTACCCTAAGCGCCCAGAACAGGGCTAAGATACTGAAATGGCTAAAAGCCGGGGCCGCTTGGCCAAACGATGACCGGCACTGGGCATTCGTGCCGCCCAAACGACCGCCCTTGGCTAGGGTGAAGAACTCTACTTGGCCAAGAAACGGTATTGATCACTTTATCTTAGCCAANCTGGAAAGCGANCANCTCGCCCCCTCACCTGAAGCCAACAAGGCCGCCCTGCTTCGGCGGGTTTCGTTCGACCTTACCGGACTACCACCGACCATTGAGGAATTGGAAAAATTTCTCTCTGACCCCTCACCGAATGCCTATGAAAAAGTAGTCCACCGCCTACTCGATTCGCCNCGGTACGGTGAGAACATGGCGCTAGGGTGGCTTGATGCGTCCCGCTACGCCGACACAGACGGCTACCAAAACGACCGCCTCCGCTACATGTGGGTTTGGCGAGACTGGGTCATTCGGGCGTTCAATGACAACATNCCGTTTGACCGATTCGTCACCGAGCAGACGGCAGGTGACCTTTTGCAGCAACGTAACTTTTTCACACAAGTTGCCACTGGCTTCAATCGCAACCACCGTATTAACTCCGAGGGAGGCTCGATCCCAGATGAGTGGATTGTGGAGTATGTCGCCGATCGGGTTGAGACAATGGGTACGGTTTTTCTTGGACTCACACTGAACTGCGCGCGCTGCCACGATCACAAATATGACCCGATCTCACAAAAAGATTTTTACCGGCTATTCGCCTTCTTCAATGGAATCGACGAAGCCGGCCTTGGACCAAACAACGGCAACAGCCCACCGTTCATCCCGGTACCAAAAAACTGGCCAAACCTGTCCGGAATGGCAGCTCAATTCGTCAAACCCGAGCCNATGGAAATCAAGGTAGTGCAAACCTCCGTACCAAGGCCGCAATCCGGCTCGTCCGAGACCGTAATGGTGATGCACGAATTGGCAAAGCCACGNCCCACGTTCGTACTAAGCCGCGGCCAGTACGACCAACCAGACAAATCGGAACAGCTTTACCCAGCCACCCCGCCGACACTTGGTGGTTGGAATAAAAAATGGCCTGGCACCCGTATCGGACTTGCGAACTGGTTGACTAACCCAGAACACCCACTTACTGCACGCGTCACCGTAAACCGCATGTGGCAGCACCACTTCGGCCTCGGACTGGTTAAAACGAGCGAGAATTTTGGACTACAGGGCGAACATCCCAGCCACCCAGAATTGCTTGACTGGCTGGCTACCGAGTTTATCCGCCGCGACTGGAACGTTAAATCGATGCACAAGTTGATCGTCTCCAGCGCCACCTACCGGCAAACCAGTGCCCGCCGACTCGAAAACGATGCGGAGAACCGCCTAATATCCCGCGGACCCCGCAAACGCCTGACACCGTTCGCCATCCGAGATACGGCATTATTTACCAGCAACCTGATCGTCGGGAAAATTGGCGGCCCCTCGGTGAAGCCATACATGCCACCGGGCATATGGAAGAGCATCTCCAACTCGTCCTACAAACAGGACACGGGCGAAAAGCTATATCGACGCGGTATGTACACATATTGGCGCCGCACACTACCCCCACCCACAATGATGACATTCAACGCTGCCACCCGTGAAACCTGCACCGTGCGCAACGATATTACCACCACGCCACTGCAGGCTCTCACCCTTTTAAACAATAAGACCTTCGTTGAGTCAGCCCGGTTTCTCGCCCAGAGGATGTTGCAACGAGACGACCAACCTGCCGAGCGCATTGCCTGGGCCTTCCGCTCCGTAACCAGCCGCACCCCTACCCCGGCAGAGCTTGCTCTGCTATTGGAAGATCTAAATTTGTTTGAGAAAGATTTTTCCAACAACCTCAGCGCCGCAAAAAANCTATTAAACATCGGAGAAAATAAACCTGACAATAAATTGCAACCCGTAAAGCACGCTGCCTACACACTTGTAGCCAACACCATCCTAAACCTCGACGAATCCATTATGCAGAATTAGTTTTTTTTGTTTTAAGTCTCCTCAATGAAACCACAATTGTTAATTACATTGCTTGAAAACTGAGTTCAATATGAGGATAAAATGAATATTATAAAACACATACCAATCACAATCGCAGAAGTTAAGTTAGCAGAACGCGAACAACACAGAACCCTACTTAATGAAAAAATGAAAAAGAAATAGATGCTCTCCTCCGTAAACAAGGCATAAAGACCATGAAAAAATTGAAAGCTGAAGGGAGATGAAATCACCAATCGAGTTCCGCACACTGCAGANACGGCGAGTATTTTTGGAACGTAGTACACTTGGCTTAGGCACAATTGCGCTTGGATCCTTACTCAACAGCCAAGCGGCCAAACGAAATACTATCGACGGCCTTACCGGGTTGCCGCATTTCTTTCCCAAGGCCAAACGGTTGATTTACCTTTTTCAGTCGGGCGGCCCTTCGCAACTAGATCTCTTTGACCACAAGCCTAACTTGGCTAAGCGCTTCGGCGAAGAGGTGCCCGAATCCATTTATCCGGCCGAACGAAAAACGACCATGACGTCCGGCCAAAAATCTTTTCCATGCGCACCCAGCACGCTCAAGTTTACGCAGTATGGTCAAGCAGGAACATGGCTGAGCAATGCGTTACCGCAGTTGGCCAAGTCCATCGACGAAGTATGCGTAATCAAGAGCATGCACACAGAGGCGATCAACCACGACCCAGCCGCAATGATGTTCCAAACTGGATCTGTGATCCCCGGACGCCCCAGCATGGGCGCATGGGTGAGCTACGGCCTAGGTAACGCCAACGCCAACCTACCGTCGTTTGTAGCGCTNACCTCCAACGGTCGAGCCAAGGCCGGGCAACCGCTTTACGACAGGCTGTGGGGAGCGGGCTTTCTACCGGGCCGNTTTCAGGGAGTGAAGTTTAGAGGACAGGGCGATCCTATTCTCGACTTGTACAATCCGGCCGGCGTCACGCGCACCCAACGCCGGCGTATGCTTAATTCGCTTAACGAACTCAATCAACAACAAGCGGATCGCTTCAATGACCCTGAAATCGCCACTCGCATCGCCCAGTACGAACTAGCGTTCCGTATGCAGATGAGTGTTCCAGAGTTGATCGACATAAAGCGTGAACCCAAACACATCCTTGAAGCCTACGGCCCCGACACCGCCAAAGTTGGCACCTACGCGTACAACTGCCTACTCGCCCGGCGGCTAGCCGAACGCGGCGTTCGTTTTATCCAACTTTACCACCGAGGCTGGGATGCCCACGGCGACGCGCCGAAGCAGGTTCGCCGCCAATGCCTTGACACCGACCAGCCCACTTCGGCCCTGCTTCAGGACCTCAAGCAGCGCGGCATGCTTGAGGACACGCTTGTNGTTTGGGGTGGCGAGTTTGGCCGCACGGTATATTGCCAAGGGAAGCTCACGGAAACAGTTTACGGTCGCGATCACCACCCTAACTGTTTTNCCTACTGGATGGCAGGAGGCGGCGTCCGAGGAGGTCTCACCTACGGCGATACNGATGACTACAGCGTTAATGTCACAGAAAACCCTGTGCATGTCCATGANCTACAGGCCACCATCCTGCACCAACTCGGTATCGATCACGAGCGCCTGACCTTCCGCCATCAAGGGCGCTACTACCGCCTCACGGACGTACACGGTAAAGTGGTGAAAGAAATCCTCGCTTAATTTGAAAATGAAGTTTACTTACACAGTATTGACGTTTCTATACGTCGCAACAATTCAAGCNGCCGGTCGGCCTAATATCCTGTTCCTTTTTTCCGATGATCACGCGANCAAAGCCATATCGGCTTATGGCGNACCGTTAGCGAAGGTGGCGCCAACACCACACATCGACCGACTGGCAAAGGAAGGGGCCGTGTTCCTAAACTCGTTCTGCGCCAACTCCATCTGCGGGCCGTCGCGGGCAACGATCCTGACTGGCAAGCACAGTCACAAAAACGGGTTCATGCGCAACGGGAACAAGTTCAACCCCGACCAATGGACTGTATCCAAGGAACTAAAGAAAGGCGGCTATCAAACGGCGGTGATTGGCAAATGGCACCTCAACACCACGCCGCAGGGGTTTGATTACTGGGAGGTACTGCCAGGGCAGGGCAGCTATTACAATCCTGTGTTCATCCAGCAGGACAATTCGCGTAAGCGCTTCGAGGGCTACGTAACGGACATTACCACGGACAAGGCTATCGCGTGGCTGGAAAACCGTAAGGGTGACGACAAACAGAAACCGTTTTTTCTAATGTGTCAGCACAAGGCGCCGCACCGCACCTTTGCGCCTGCGCTGCGGCATTTAGGTTCGTTTGATAACTTAAAAATTCCTGAGCCGAAAACGTTGTTTGATAATTACAAAAATCGNAGNGCCACGCTAGCTGGAAACGAGATGGAAATCGATCGGCACTTTGACTGGGCTTACGACGCCAAGCTGCGTAAGGATGAGCGAGGAAACATAACACTCCCAAAACCTGACCGATACGGAACTCCGGAGTACAACCGAATGACGCCTTCTCAAAAAACCAAGTGGAACGCACACTTCGGCCCTCGCAACCAAGCGTTTCTTAACGAATTCGCCAATGGCAAGATAAGCCATGAGGACCTGNTACGCTGGAAGTACCGCCGTTACATGCGCAACTACCTCGGCACAGTGAAGGCTGTGGACGAAAGCGTAGGCCGCATGCTCCAGTATCTTGACGACAACGATCTGTCAAAAAATACGATTGTCATATACTCATCCGACCAAGGCTTCTTTCTCGGCGAACACGGCTGGTACGACAAACGTTGGATGTTTGAGGAATCNTTCCGCATGCCCTTCCTAGTTCGCTGGCCGGGCGTGATTGCACCCGGCTCCAAGCCTGAACAGTTGATACAAAATATCGACTACGCACCAACCTTCCTTGATGCAGCAGGACTGAAAACACCTACTGAGGTTCAGGGTTTCTCACTTTTGTCACTCTTCAAGGGCCAAACTAAGGATTGGCGTAAGTCATTATATTATTCCTATTATGAATACGGCGAACACCGCGTGCCTCAGCACTTTGGCGTGCGCACTGCATATCACAAATTGATATACTTCCCAAAAAGTGACGAGTGGAACCTGTTCGACCTGCAAAAAGATCCCAACGAAATGTACAGCGTCCACGACGCTACGGCCTACGCAACCAAACGCGTGGAGTTAACTCAGGAATTCCACCGCCTCCGCGAACAATTTGATGCTCCTTCGATTGAAAAATAGCAGGTTANACTTGACCAAACAAAAAATCACGATTTGGGATCTTCGCGTTCCGTGCGCTCAAACTCTGNGGATAAACTTTCCATCCGGAACTGGTAAGTTTTCCACGCAATGCGAGCGTCAAAGTGGGCATTCACTTTTTCGTCGACCCAAGTGTTTTTGGCTAGGCGCTTTTGGGTGACAGCTATGTTGATGGTCTTGATGGTTCCGGCAAGACCTCCAAGGAAATTCACCGGCTTAAGCAGTCTTGTACTAAGCTGCGAAACCTGAAATTCCTCCTTGTCTACCCACACCTTTGTGTCCAATTGATCCATGATTCTGTTCACGATTCGGCTTTTATGTTTGTATTTTTTATTGGGCTTTAGAGAGATAACAAAGGCATCACGGCCGTTTAACTTTTCTTCTCCAACCAGACTGGGTATAAACTTGTCCTCAAACAGGTCAAGATTGCGTGTAATTAAATTCTCATTGCGCTTTCTGGAGACACCCTCCTTGCGTTTGTTGAGATAGCGGCGTTGACGTTCTTGGTGTTTTTTGTAATCACGATAACGCTCACTCTTTGTAGCGGGACGGCCGTTGACCTTGCGCAGTTCTTGATCGCGATCGTCGGTGTAGGCACGGTAGGTCTTGCTGTTTTTCTCAACTACATCGCCGTCGGCATCGAATTTATCAAACGATGCCTTACGGTAAAACTTGAAGACGACATCACCCCGACCTACTTGCTTGGAAGCTTCCCGGGCACGTTTAACGATTTGCCCCACGGTCAAACCATCCGAAAATGGGGCAGTTTTCTCATCTGCGAAACTCGCTTGGCCAAGCAGTGAGAAGACTAAAAAAGCTTGGCCAAGCTGGCAAACAGACCAGAAGGAATCCGGTTTTATTAGATTAGGCGACGGCATTAATCACGATGTCGAACTTACCAACGAAGGTCTCCTTTTCCAGTCCTTTTTTCTGTCCGAATCCATCGGCAATCGCCCTGGCCAAGTCGGAGTCGATCTGGTTAGCCGGCTTGAATTGCACTGTAACGCTTGCCCGATCCTTCTTCGGTAATTTTTTGTATATGCCATCCTTCTCATTTAACGGATCACCAGCAAAATAAAGTTGAGTGGTTAGATCCTCAAACCCGCGGCGGTAAACCTTGTAGTGAATGTGAGGCGGGCGCTGCCAATTCTCACTCGCGCCATAAGCGGCCGGCTTGATTGTCTTAAAGCTGTACTGCCCCTTTTCGTTGGTTACACAGCGGCCGAAAAACTGAAAGTTTACGTCTCGCTCGGGATGGCGTGGATCACCGGCATGATTGTAGATGCCCTTGTTGTCTGTTTGCCAAATCTCCACCACTGCACGTTCTACCGGTTTTCCTTCCTTATCGTAAACTGCACCATGCACATAGATAAATTTACCGGCCGGCTTTTTCTTTGCACCCTGAACTTGGGTAAGATCGTTGTCCATGTCCGGATAAAATGGGCCCTCGGTCTGGGCAGGAGTGACAGATCCGGCATGCACTTCGCCCAAGGCCGAAGCCCCGGTAATCAGGAATGAACCAGCAAGGGCTTCTCTTCGTGTGAATTTTTTTTTCATTTATTTTTTACGTGTAAAACAAGTGGGTTGGAAACAATGCCCTTCTCAGGGCTGGCCTTGATATGGAATTGAGCGGTGGTTTCCGGCACCCAGTCATCGGCGGTGATAAAGAACTCCCGTTCAGATTGTCCCTCGACGATGAGCAAACCATTCAACCCGATGTTATCAACATAGACACCGTGCGGGAGGTTGCGACCAGCATCGTGACCGCCTAACTGTATGCGCCCGTTAAATCCGTTGCGCTCCACTTTTACTCGAGCAGAGATAGTTTCTCCGGGGGCGATGGTGAATTCCAATAACTCGTCGAAGGTTCCGGTCTCAACAGCGCCAGTACTGTTGCTGGTAACTGCCACAAGCAGCTTCGGCTTGTCGAGAAGCTTGATATTGGTGAGCTTGCCAATTTCACGACTGACTTTTTTACCGCGAACTGTCGCCGTGGCTGTAACAGTCACGAAATCATTCTCCGGCATGATTGCGTCGGTATCGGCGTGAATTGAGCCAAATGCCCGCTGCTGCTCCTCTTGGATGATGATGGGTGTACTTAAGTGAAACCCATCAGGAACATCTTTGATATCCAAACGGATCGAGCCATTAAAGTTGTCAATCCGTTCGACGCTGAAATGAAACTCACGACCGCTCCCCCTCGGAACACCATCGGAAAAACCACCGATGCTGATCTTAAAATCTGGCTGACGCGGCCGAACCGTGAGCATGTACTTGAAGTCTTCGCCTTGAAATCCGCGCACGTCACTGACCTTCGCCAAATATTCACCGTCCGCCGGGGAAGTAAAGGTAACTTTGGAGTCACGCCCCAGTCGCCGGTGGCTTTCGTCATCGTTTTGGTAATAGACTGAGAAGGTGGGTAATCCATTAGCCATTTCACGTTCTCCGTTGGCCAAAGGCTCAACGATATAGGCTGGTTGACCAAGTGGATGAGCAAGGGGTGTGGTGTCATAGTATCCGTACCGATTTCCGCTGCCAGGATAGACGATGTAGCCACTGTCCGGCCCGCGAGGATATAGCCAGAGCTTAACCACTTCGCCATTTATGTAGAGTAGTTGATTGAGTGTCATCTCGTCCCATTTAAACATACGAAAATCGTTGGAAGTATTGGAATCCTTGCCACGAAAGGTGAGCCAGCTTTCCCGGATAGCCTTTAGACGGACACGTTCAATAGGTTTTCCTTCAACATCTAAGATCTCGATTTTTGTGTCGATTGGCGACTTTCTGCGTGCAGCGTTGGTCTCAAGCACCCACTCCTCCCCTGCCCTAGCCTTGAACAGAAACATGTCCGTATCGACGCCATTCTGACTGTCAATTATTCCTGACACGACAGCCGGCAGCATTATCGGCATGGCGTTGACAGGACGGTTGTTTGGTTCTATTTCAGTCGATTTATTCAGCTTGGTTTCGGTCGGCTCAACTGAGTTGATTTTGTCTTCCAACTTGACCACTTGCTCGGTGCGTTTAGGCAAGCGGAGCTCGATTTTTTCAGTTGTACCGTCTAATCGGCCAACATACAAAGCCTGGCCGTCCGAGCTAAATACCAACGCCGACACCACATCACTTTGACTGCCAAACGTCTGCAGCAGTTCAAGGGCAGGCAGAGACCAAAGCTTGACCGTGAGGTCAGCGGAAGCCGTGGCCAAGAGGCTACCACTTGGGTCGACCGTAAGACCCGTTATCTCATCTTCATGTGAAAATCGCACCCTGGCGAGAGGATTGATACCTGGCTGGTCACCGCTGACCCAACTCCACAGGCGGACTTGTTTATCCGCACCACCGGCCAGGACAAAACGGCTGTCTGGAGTGAAGGCGGTTAAAAATTGTTCGCCAGTGGGTTGGCCAAAGGTGTCAAGGCGTTGACCATCGGTTGTTTTCCAAAGCTTGACGGACGAGTCACCACCGGCGCTGGCAAGAACGCGCCCGTCTGGGCTGTACGCAATTCCGTAAACGGCACCGTTGTGACCTTTAAGAGTGCGAAGCCGATCGCCATTAACGGGGTTCCAAAGTTGGATCAGTCGGTCGTACCCAGCCGTCGCAAGTTGATTTCCATCCGGGGAAAACGCAATTCCGTAAATTGAATCGCGATGCCCTTCCGACAAATCGCGGATTTTTTTGCCAGTCTCAAGATTGAACAACGTAGCTATACCGTTAAGTCCGGGAGTACCTCCTGCAATAGCTAAAATTTTGTTATCTGAGGAAATTGTAATGGCATTTACCTTGCCGGAAATTCCACTGAATAACTTATCTCCAATCTGCACACTACGGTATCGACCAACCACTAATTGGCCTTTTTCGCTCATAGCCATCGCTGTAACTGGGCTCAGGGCATTGTCCGCAGCTTTAATATCAGGAACCGTCAAATTAGCGATGATCGACCGGTCATCAGCAGGTGGTTTTGCTCCCTGATCGATCCACCGCAAAATCGTATCAATCTGTTCCAAGGCAGGCTGAGGCTCCTTTCTGGGGGGCATATGCGGCTTAGCCCTCTTAGTGATGAACTTGGCCAGCAATGAATCGGTACGATTGCCAGGCTTGATGGGTTTTCCGTTTTCGCCACCTTTAATCAACAGATTGAATGTCTCAACCGATAGATCACCATCAAGATCTTCGTTATTATGACAGCCAACGCAGTACTCCCGGAGAATGGGTGCAACGTCACGATGAAAATCAACTGTTTCAGCAACCATCGGAACAGACGGAGCGGTGAGAAAAAATGCAACCAGGGTCTTCATCATTTAATGCTGAAACAAAAACTCACGGCTGGTCATCAGCGCCCAGAACAAATCCTCAATAGCAGCTCGGCGTTCCTGGTTGGGAGTAGCATCAAACATCGCGGTTAGTCGTTTTCTTTCATCATCACTCGGCAGACGGGAGAAGCAGAGCAAATAAGTCTCCTCGATGATCTCCTCATCGGTCTGGGGGATCATTACGTTTACGCAGCTCTGATCACTGCGAAGGTTGGTATTCAGCGTATCACCGTTTGAAAGGTGAAGAACTTGCACCATGCTTGGTTTGTTGGATCGTTCACATTCGCAGGTAATCTCGCGTTCGTTCCGGCCGAAAGTCTTGAGAAAATAGGACGTCACGGCAGAGTCAAACAACTGCAACGCCCGAGTTCCGTCTCGATAAAAATTCGTTCCCTGGGTACTACCATCGGCGAGAGTGATCTTGTCATACTTGGGTGGAATACGCGTAACCGAGGTGATGGCATCCTGCAGCACTTCTGCCATTAATCGACGTGGGTAGTAGCGAGAAAAATATTTTTGATCCTCCATGTTTTCAGGCAATGGTGCACTTGTTCGTTGATAGGTTTCACTCTGCAGAATGAGCCGCATGAGTGCCTTGAGGTCGTAACTTTGTTCAACGAGATGAGCGGAAATAGCCTTAAGCAAAGGTCCATTGGATGCGGGATTGGAAACGCGCAAGTCATCGACCGGTTCCACAATCCCACGCCCGAAAAAGTTTGCCCAGATACGGTTCGCAATAGATCGAGTAAAGTATGGATTATCAGGGGAGGTAAGCCATGAGGCCAATACTAGACGCCGGTCTTCCGTGGAATCTATTTCGATTGCCTGGCCATCGAGTGGTGCAGGGAGTTGAGCCCTACCAGTGCGGGGTTGTATCAAATCTCCGCGATCAGCGACGAACAGCGTCCGCGCTCCATTACCGCTACGGGCATCACCACCCCACCCCTTGGCACGCACACGCGCAAACAAGTTGGCAAATGAGTAATACTGATCGTTGGTCCATTTCTCTAGCGGATGGTTGTGGCACTTTGCGCAATTGATCGAAAGACTCATGAACGCTTGGCTAACATTCTCCGCCATTGTCTCGGGATCTTGGTGGACGGAGTAAAAATTCGTGGCGCCATTTTTCATTGTGTCACCCTTGGCCGAGACAACCTGCTGGACGAGTTGATCCCAAGGGGTCCCTTTCTCCATCTCGCCTCGCAGCCATTGATAATAAGATTTAAGCGCGTCAGGACGAAGTTTGCGACCGCTAATCAGAAACAGATCTGAAAGGCGATAAGTCCAATAATCGACAAACTCAGGCTGAGCGAGAAGCGACTCGATCAATGCGTCACGCTTGGTCTCCGAAGTGTCATTCAAAAATGCCCGGGTGACCTCGGCAGTCGGAAGCATGCCAACAACGTCGAGATGAATACGCCGAATGAACTCGCTGTCACTACTCCTTGGCGAAGGTTTGAGATTAAGTCGCCGCAACTGGGAAAGCACAGCATCGTCAATCACATTCCGGCTTGGTGACTGACTATACATCTTATCCGGAACGTTGCTTGGCCAAGGGGAAGTAATGCGGGCCAAGGCAATCTGGCCCGAATACCAGGCAGTAACAGCACCTTGGCCATGACCGATAACCTTAACCAAGCCGCTTGCTTCGTCCACCTCTGCCACCGTCGCGTCTGTTGAAGTAAAGCGCGCCCAACGGGTGACATCTCGCTCGGTACCATCATTGAAAAATGCGCGAACACTCAACTGCTGCGTCTGACCTTTTCTTAACTGAGGTAGAATGCGTTCAAACTCGAGACGCTCTATTGTCGGATCGTTCTCACTTGGCCCAGGCGCTCCCTGTTGGATCCAGCGAATAAGGATCCGGTATGCCTCGGAGTTTTCGTGCAGCACCTTACCTCCCTTGTGCCGGACTGCAGCCGTTGGCTTGGTGACGAACAGGCTTCTAGCAGGATCGAAGAACTCGATGCGTCGACCCCGGTTCTCACGAGTAATGTTGTAATGGTCGATGACCGGATCATAAGCATTAAGACTGAGCCGAAACCCACCCTTGCCTGACAATGCACCATGGCAGCCGCCACCGTTGCATCCAGCCTTCGACAACACTGGCAACACATCGTGCCGAAAACTNANTTTTTGCTGTTCATCGGCAATCACCGAAAGAGTAAACACCATGAGAAGCAGAGCCAGGCTAAGTGTGATCCGAGCTCTCACGAGAACAGTTCCTTAATTGGCTCGTTGCCAAAATCGACTAGCGGGAACGGGCGCCCACTTGGTCCGGGCAGGGTGGCCTTGGGATTNAGACCAAGGCTGTGAAAAATTGTCGCCACGACATCGCCAGGCTCCACTGGTCGTTCNGCNGGAAAGCCACCAATGGGATCGCTTTTACCAACCACNCGCCCGCCCTTCACACCNCCNCCAGCAAAGGAACAGGTAAAGCATTGCGGCCAGTGATCACGTCCNCCTGCAGGGTTGACTTTGGGNGTTCGACCAAACTCCGACAGCGTAGTCACCATTGTATCGTCCAACAATCCGCGGGTATGCAGATCCTCGATCAATGCGCTGTATCCCTGGTCGTACATTGGGGCGACCTGTTCCTTCATCTGCTTGACTGAGATGAACGGCTTGGATCCATGGATGTCCCAAGANAGCTGATCAAAGACTGTAAGAAAACTGTT